>JAIWOL010000118.1 GCA_020216925.1 Thiobacillus sp.
TCGGGCAAGTCCTCGCTCATCCGCATCATGGCCGGCGTCGATACCGACATCGAGGGCGAGGCGATCCCGATGCCGGGCATCCGCATCGGCTACCTGCCGCAGGAGCCGCAACTCGATCCGGCGCATACCGTGCGCCAGGCGGTGGAAGCGGGCCTCTCCGAGATCGTCGCGGCGAAAGCCCGGCTGGAGGAGATTTACGCCGCCTACGCCGAGCCCGACGCCGACTTCGACAAACTCGCCGAAGATCAGGCCAAGTGCGAAGCGATCCTCGCCGCCGCCGGCGCCGACCTCGACACGCAAATGGAAATCGCCGCTGATGCCTTGAGATTGCCGCCGTGGGACGCCGTCATCGGCAACCTCTCCGGCGGCGAGAAGCGCCGCGTCGCGCTGTGCCAGCTCTTGCTCTCCAACCCCGACATGCTGCTACTCGACGAGCCGACCAACCACCTCGACGCCGAATCGGTCGACTGGCTGGAGCAGTTCCTGGTGCGCTACCCCGGCACCGTGGTCGCGGTGACGCACGACCGCTATTTTCTAGACAACGCCGCCGAGTGGATTCTGGAACTCGACCGCGGCCACGGCATTCCGTGGAAGGGCAACTACACCAGCTGGCTGGAACAGAAGGAAGCGCGGCTGGAGGCCGAGGCCAAGCAGGAAGCCGCGCGCATCCGGACGATGAAGCAGGAACTCGAATGGGTGCGGCAGAACCCCAAGGCGCGCCAGGCCAAGTCGAAGGCGCGTCTCGCCCGCTTCGAGGAACTCAATTCTGTCGAATACCAGAAACGCAACGAGACGCAGGAAATCTTCATCCCTGTCGGCGAGCGGCTGGGCGACAAGGTCATCGAGTTCAGGAACGTGTCGAAAGCCTTCGGCGACCGCCTCTTGATCGACAACCTCAGCTTTTCGCTGCCGCCCGGCGCCATCGTCGGCATCATCGGCCCCAACGGCGCCGGCAAGTCGACGCTTTTCAGGATGATCGTCGGGCAGGAAAAGCCGGACGCGGGAGAAGTCGAGATCGGCCCGACGGTCAAGCTCGCCTACGTCGACCAGAGCCGTGACGCGCTCGCCGCCGACAAGACCGTGTTCGATGAAATCGCCGAAGGCCGCGACATTCTGGCCGTCGGCCGCTACGAAATTCCGGCGCGCGCCTACCTCGGCCGCTTCAACTTCAAGGGTAGCGACCAGCAGAAAATCATCGGCAATCTTTCCGGCGGCGAGCGCGGCCGTCTGCACCTGGCGAAGACGCTCATCGCCGGCGGCAACGTGCTGCTGCTCGACGAACCGTCGAACGATCTCGACGTGGAAACCCTGCGCGCACTCGAAGACGCGCTGCTCGAATTCGCCGGTTGCGTGCTGGTGATCTCGCACGACCGCTGGTTCCTCGACCGCATCGCCACCCACATCCTCGCCTTCGAAGGGGACTCGCAGGTAGTATTCTTCGCGGGGAACTACCAGGAATATGAAGCAGACAAGAAGAAGCGACTCGGAGAGGAAGGCGCGAAGCCCAGGCGCATCCGTTACAAACCCATCAGCCGTTGACGGCGCGACCCTGCGTTTTGCGGCCTGCCTGCGCGGCTGGCCGCTTGCTGCGGGGCTCGCGTCGGCCATCGGCATCTGGCTGCTGTTGCAGTATTTCGTCTGGCTGGAACAGGACCGGCGCGTGCAGGCCGAACGAGCCATTTTGCAGGCAGAAGCCGCCACAGTGCGGGCCAGGCTCGAATCCGAACTCAACTCGACCCTGTCCTTGAGCCTGGGGTTGTCCGGTTTCGTGCTTGCCGACCCCAACTTTTCCAAAGCCGCGTTTGAGCAGGTGGCCGCCTCGCTGCTGCGCCTGCAACCGGCCATACGCAGCGTGGCCCTGGCCCCCGACAATGTCATCCGGCTGGTTTATCCGCGCGCCGGCAATGAAAAGGCGCTGGGCCTGCGATACCTGGACACGCCGACGCAGCGCGAGGCCGTGTTGCGCTTGATGCGCGAGCAGCGCCCGGTGATCGCCGGGCCGATCGAACTGGTGCAGGGTGGCATCGGTATCGTCAACCGCATTCCGATTGTCTTCGCCAAACCGCAGGGCGACACGCGCTACTGGGGGCTGGCCTCCGTTGCGATCAATCCCGTGCCGATCTTCGAACACGCTGGCCTGGGCGCGAATGGCCTGCACAGCGGCATGCCGTTCGCGCTGCGCGGCAAGGACGGTCTGGGCGCGCGGGGCGAGGTATTCCTGGGGCAGGCTGCCCTGTTCAACGATCCGGCTGCGGTGGTGATGGATGTGGTGATTCCCGGTGGCACCTGGCAGTTGGCCTTGCGGCCATCGCCGGGCAAGTCGGCGGCCACGGAATGGGGCTGGGTAATGCAGGTCACGCTGGCGGCGGCGCTGTTCGCTGGCGGACTCACGGCCTACTCGCTCGCCGCGCATCAGCGCATCCGCGCCATGGCTCTGAGCGATTCGTTGACCGGGCTGGCAAATCGCCGCCAGTTCCATGCCGCGGGCGAGGAACTGTTTGCGCTGGCCAAACGTACTCGCCGCCCGCTCACCCTGCTCAACCTCGACATCGACGATTTCAAGGCGGTAAACGATACCTTCGGTCACGCTGGCGGGGATGCGGTGCTGGTGCAGGTGGCGCAGGCGCTCAAGGCATGCTGCCGTGAATCCGATCTGGTCGCGCGGGTGGGGGGCGACGAATTCCTGCTGCTGTTGCCGGACACCGCGCCCGGCGCCATGCTCGAAGCGCTGTTGCAGCGTCTGCGCCAAGCCATCTGCAATGTCCTGCCCGACATGCCGCCACCCGCGCGACTCGGTGTCAGCATCGGCGTGGCGGTGTGTAGCCAGAACACGCCCACGCTCAGTGCCCTGATGCGTCAGGCCGACGAAACCATGTATCGCGTCAAGACGGCAGCCGGCACAGCCGAAACCACATGATTCTCCGTCGGTCCGACCTGCGCGCGACATCCGCTGTTTCGACGACGCGCACACGCCGCGGGTGAGCATGGGCTTTATCCGCAAAGAGGCGGGTTCAGTAGTGCGGAGGAATCTCGTCGCGCAGATTGCGTTCTTCCGCCGGCAGGGCATCGCGTAACTGGCGATGCAGCGCACGCAGCTGCGCCTGCAACAGGTCGAGCTGTTCCTGCTGGCGGAAGACCGTTTTGTTCAGCGCGTCGATCAGGTCTTCGGCAAAGGCCAGCTTGGCTTCGACTTCGGCGAGGCGGTGGTCGGTGGCAGCAGGGTCGATCATGGTGCGGGGACTTTCAACAAAGGCGTGACGAGTTTTTCCAGCCGGGGGAAATGCACCTGCCCGGCGATCTTGTGACGGATATGGCCGTCGGCGTCGACGATGAACGAGGTGGGCACGCTCGACACGCTGCCGAACGCGGCAGCCACGCTGGCGTTGGTGGGCGCGGCCATGAAGGCGTAACCCTTGTCGCGCATCCACGCGGCGATTTTTTCCGGCGAGTCGTCGACGCTGATCGAGACGACCTCGAAGCCGCGAGCGCGGTATTCCTGCCAGAACGAATCGATCACCGGCTTTTCCTTGCGGCAGTAGGGGCACCAGGTCGCCCAGAAATTCACCAGCACCACGCGGCCCTTGAGCGATTCGCTCGTGACCGCGCGGCCATCCGGCAGCGTCACTTGCCACGGCGGCGGAGCGACATTCTCGTCGCTCACCTGCGCCGGCGGGCGGAACCACAGATAAGCAATCAAACCCAGTAGAATCAGGGTCAACGGACTCGGCGTCCATTTTTTCAGGGTTTGTCTATCCATGCTGTGGCTGAAATCGTTCCATATCGTGATGGTGGTGAGCTGGTTCGCCGGGCTGTTCTATCTGCCGCGCATCTTCGTCAATCTGGCGATGGAGAAGAACGACGCCGCCTACGACCGCCTGCTCGTCATGGCCGGCAAATTGTATCGCTTCGTCACCCCCATCATGTGGCTTGCGCTCGCCAGCGGCGTCTGGCTGTGGCTCGCGTATTTTCCATTGTCGATGCACTGGATGTGGGCCAAGCTCGCGCTCGTCGCCGGGCTGGTCGGCTATCACTACGCCTGCAAGCGCCTGCTGCGCGACTTCAACGCCAGACAGAACGCCAAATCCCACGTCTGGTTCCGCTGGTTCAACGAAATCCCCGTGATCGTGCTGCTGGTCGTGGTGCTGCTGGTGGTCCTCAAGCCCTTCTGACGCTTTTCGAAAGCCCTGTTTGAAACCCGAACCCCGTCGCACCCGCACGCCGCATCCCGTTCGCCCCGAGCGCGAAACCCTGCCGCCCGCCAGCCATTTCGCCACCTGCCCGCGCGGCCTGGAAGAACTGCTGGTTGCCGAACTCGCCGCCGCCGGCGCCATCGTCGTGCGGCAGCTGCCTGCCGGCGTGCTGTTCATGGCGGACGCCGCCGCCGAGATGCGCGCCAACCTCGGCTCGCGCATCGCCACCCGTATCCTGCGCAAGGTCGGCTACACGCGCTACAGGAAGGAGGAACACATCTACCGCGCCGCGCTCGACCTGCCGTGGCCCGAATGGTTCGACGTGACGAAGACCATCGCGGTGAAAGTCGGCGCGCAGAACGCGCCGCTGAAAAGCCTCAACTTCATCACGCTGAAGATCAAGGACGCGATCTGCGACCGCTTCCGCGAGGAAACCCGCGCACGTCCGAGCGTCGACACCGACGCGCCCAACGTGCCGGTGTACGCCTTCTTCACCCCGGATGCGGTCACCTTTTACCTCGACACCAGCGGCGAGCCGCTGTTCAAGCGCGGCTTCAAGACGGAGGCCAGCGCCGCCTCGATCAAGGAAAACCTCGCCGCCGGCCTCGTGATGTTGTCGGGCTGGGAACCCGGCACCCCGCTGCTCGACCCCATGTGCGGCGCCGGCACCATCCTGCTCGAAGCCGCCGACATCGCGCTCGATCGCGCCCCGGGTCGCGCCCGGCACTTTGCCTTCGAGCACTACCGCGATTTCGACGCCGTGCTGTGGCAGCGCATCAAGGCCGAGGAAAAAGCCAGGGAAAAACCGCTCAAATCGCTGCCGCTCTTCGGCGCCGACCAGGACCGCTGGGTGCTCGACAAGGCGAAGAACAACCTCGCGGCCGCCGGCTACGCCGACGCCATCGAGCTCAGGGTCTCCGACGCGCTCGATCTCAAGCCGCCCGCGCCCGTCGGCACCATCATCACCAACCCGCCCTACGGCGAGCGCCTGGGCGAGGCCGACGATCTGGCCGACTGGTATCCACTGCTCGGCGACTGGCTGAAGCGCAATTTCGCCGGCTGGGAGGCGTGGATCATCTCGGGCAATCCCTTGCTGCCCAAGCTGATGGGACTGAAAGCCAGCCGCCGCATCCCGCTGTTCAACGGGCAGATCGAAACGCGGCTCCTGCAGTACAAGCTGATCGCGGGGTCGATGAAGCCGAAGAAACCGGTTACTGGCGCCAGCCTGTAACCGGGTCGCCGCAGGGCCTGTGGTTTCGTTATTTGGGTACCGGCCGCTTGCAGTCGGCCGACGTGGGACGGCATGCCACAACCGGTATCCGTGATGCCGAATTCTGTTTTTTTGCGTCTGGTCGGATGCGCCCTTGTCCGTGGTCTTGGGGGCACGTTGTCCGCCGAAATCATCGACAAACCGTAAATTCCCGTAATTTTTTCACTTGGTTTCACCAAATTTTACACTCCCGCTGCCGCTATGTATGGCACATGGGCTACATTCGCGCCCACAGTGCCGGGTTACCAATACAAACAGGGAGAATGACCAAATGTTGCCGCCGAAACAGACGCACACCCGCTTGAACGGATGGTTGCGCGGCAGCCTGGCTATGCTGGCCATGCTCTTGTCGCCCGGGGCCTGGGCCGGGGTGGACTGGGTGGTGAACAGCAGCGATACCGGATTCGACCCGGTGCCGGCAGGAGGCGATATCGTCTATGTCGTGCGCGTGAACAACAACGGCGACACGCCCGCACCCGCCACTTCGTTGACGCTGGCGCTGCCGGCGACGACTGTTTTCGTGTCGGCAACCGGCATGACGTGTTCCGGCAGCGGGCCGGTTACATGCGCCGTGCCGGCGCTGACGGCAGGGGGCGGCGGCGGCGACGAAGCGACGGTCGATGTGCGTGTCCGCACCACGATTTCGGGGGTCGTTACCCTCACCGCGAGCGTGCCGACGGCCGGCGACGACGATGCGAGCAATAACGCGGTCAACGAATCGACGACGGTAAATGCGGGGGCAGATATTGCGCTTGCGCTCACGGGACCAGCCAGCGCGGCGTCTGGCGCTACAGTGTCCTATACCTACACGATCACCAATAACGGCCCGGATGCATCCGGCACCCAGACTCTGAACGTGCCGCAGCCCGCCGGGCTTTCCGGCATCGTCGCGCCTGGCGGCTGTACGCTCTCCGGGAGTTCCTACACGTGCAGCGTGGCAGGGCTGGCCAATGGTGCGTCCACCACGCGCGTCTTCACTGGCCAGATCAGCGCGGCGAGCGGTTCCACGCTTACTGCCAGCGGCAGCGTGACGGCGACCGCCACCCCAGCCGATCCCATCGCCAGCAACAACACCGCCACCTTCAACACTACCGTGACGCCAGGCAGCGACGTGCGGATTGCCAAGAGCCGCGCGCCTGGTGGAGCGCTCGTTGTGGGGCAGGCGGTGACGTTCACGCTCACACCCAGCTACACCGGCGATTCGCCCAGCGGGCTCACGATCACCGACACCTTGCCGGCCAATTACACCCCCGGTGTGGTCGCCAGTCCGCAAAACGGCTGGACGTGCTCGGTGTCCGGGCAAACCATAACCTGCACCAAACCCGCTGGCAGCGTTGCGGGCGCGAGCGTGGCGCTGGGCACGATAGCCATTCCTGCCACGGCGGCGAGCGCAGGCAGCGGCGTGACCAACACGGCCACGATTGCCTCGTCCGGCCCGGCCGATCCAAATCCAGCGAACAACACCGCAAGCGACGGTGGCGTCACGATCAACGCCGCCACGGTCGATCTGCGCGCCAACAAGTCCGGTCCCAGCCCGGCGGTGGTGGTTGCCGGCCAGGCATTCAACTGGACTATCAGCGCCAGCAATATCGGCACGGCCGGTTTTGTCGGCACGCTGGTCATGACCGACAACCTGCCGGCTGGCGTCACGGTCAACGGCTACACGCTCAACGGCTGGTCGTGTTCGCCCGCTGCGCCGGTGAGCGGCCCGGCCGCGATCACCTGTCAGCGCGTCTTCACCGCGGGCAGTCCGCTTGCCGCAGGGGCGACTTCGAGTGCCGTTGTGCTCGACGCTGTGGCATCGAGTCCGGGCAGCCATGTCAACAGCATGACGGTGAGCTCGCCAGACGCCAACATTCCCGACACCAATCCCGGCAATGACACAGTGACGCATGCCGTCACCGCCAGCCTGCCCGCCGACGCCGCCGATCTCTCGGTGACCAAGGCTGTGTCGCCCGCGAGCGTGGCTGCGGGCGAGGTGTTGACCTATACGCTGGAAGTCATCAACAGCGGGCCGCAGCCAGCGGATACGGTCACGCTCACCGACGCGCTCGGTTCACTCATCAACAACAGCGTCGGACCGACCGGCGCAGGCTATATCGGCCATATCCTTACCCCCGGATCGTCCAGTGGGGGGAGCTGTTCAAGTGCAGCCAACGGCTCGGCGCGACGCGATCTGACCTGCACCTTCAGCAGCATTCCGGTGTGTACAGCCGGCGTGGACTGCCCCGTGATCGTGGTGCAGATCCGCCCGGGCGGCAACGGTGGCAGCCGCAGCAATACGGCATCCGTCGTCTCGGCTGTCACTGCCGATCCGGACGCGGCGGATCGCACGGCCACCGTTGTCAGCACTGTCACGCCGCGCGTGGACGTGACAGTCAGCAAAACCGCCACGCCGGCAAGCGTGCCTGCCGGGCAAAACCTCACCTATGTGATTACCGCGAGCAATATCGCCAATGGCCAGTCCCAGGCGAATAACGTGTTGATCGACGACACCCTGCCGCATGGCGTCAGGTTCGTCTCGGCCTCGCCTTCTTCCGGCTTGTGTGCCACCGTGCCGGCGGCCAACAGCGTAACCGGCCCGGGCAACGATCAGCTCGCGTGCAACCTCGGCAGCATCGCCAACGGCGCGCAGCAAACCGTGACCGTGGTGGTGCAGCCCACCACCGCTACCCGTGGCATCACGCTCACCAACACGGCCTTCGTATCCACCAGCACCGATGAAACCAATATCGCCAACAACAGTGCAAGCGTGAACACGACGGTGCAGAACCCGACGCTCGACCTGTTGATCAACAAGACCGACAGCGTCGACCCGGTGGCCGCGGGCGACAACACCGTATACACGATTACCGTCACCAATCAGGGGCCGTCGGCGGCGGAAAATGTGACGGTGACCGACAACTTGCCGCCCACGCGACTGAGTTATCAGTCACACACCGTGCCGGCGGGCGGTACCTGCCCCACAGTGCCGGCATTGAACAGCACGAACGGCACGCTGGTATGCCAGATTCCCGTGCTTGCCGCCGGGCAGTCGGCGAGCTTGACGGTGACCATGCGCGGCGAGGTAAAAGGCGTCGATATCAATACAGCGACAGTGAGTTCCGACGAGGTCGCCGCCGGGTTCGACACCGTCGCCGGCAATAACTCGGTCAACCAGAACACCACGGTGCGCACCAAGGCCGACGTGCAGGTGGTGAGCAAAACCCCGTCGGCAAATCCGGTCAACCTGCGCGATGTCTTCGATTTCGTCATTCGCGTGCGCAACAACACCGGCCCGGGGCTGGCCGAAGCCGATGGCGTGGTCGTCTCCGACACCCTGCCCGCCAACATGCAGCTCGCCGGCACGCCTGTGGTGGCGGTTGTTTCCGGCACCGCCAGCAGCACGACCTGCACTGGCACGTCAGGATCGACTTCGTTCACCTGTAGTCTCGGCACACTGTCGTCCGGCGGCGAAGTCGATGTCACCGTGCCAGTGCGCGCCGTCGCCGTCACGAGCAATCCGCAGGTCTTCAACAATACCGCGTCGGTGTCGACGACCTCGCTCGATGTCAACCCTGCCAACAACAGCAATAGCGGCAGCGTTGCCGTCAACTCGTCCTCGCTCGCCGGCCGCGTGTTCCGCGATTTCAACAACGACGGCGTGGTCACCGTGGGCGACACCGGCATCGCCGGCATCGTCATGACGCTCACCGGCACCAGCTTCGACGGCGCAACGATCAACCGCACGGCGGCGTCGGACGCCAGCGGCAACTTCAGCTTCGCCTTCCTGCCGGCGGGTACCTACACGCTCGGCGAGGGCGCGGTCAGCGAAGCGCACCTTGTCGATGGCAACGATACTGCGGGTACGGCAGGCGGCAGCACGGCGGTCAACGATGTGATCTCGGCGATCAACCTGCCTGCCAACACCGCTGCAACCGGTTATCTGTTTGCCGAGGTGCCGCATGCACGAATCGGCATCGCCAAGGCTGTACAGGGCGCGATCGTCGTCAATGGCGATGCCACGTTCAATGCGACTTTTCGCCTGACCGTGAGGAATTTCAGCCTGGAGACGCTCAACGCCATCAGCGTGAGCGACGCACTCGCCGGCGCTGCGCCTGCCTTCGGCAACTTCGTTGCGGGCGGCGCGGCTGCCGCGCTCGGCAACGGCGACTACACGATTCAGGCCGCACCCAGCGGCAGCTGCGGCGGTCTCAACCCCGCATATGACGGCAGCGGCGCGACCACGGTGGCAAGCGGCTTCGTGCTTGCCGCGGGAGCCAGCTGCACGATCGACTTCACCGTACGCGCACGCCCCACCGCGCCGCAGCCGTCAGTGAGCGGCGTGTGCGGCGGACGCTACTGCAACCAGGCGAGCGTGACGGGAGCCGGCGCGCTCTCCGGCCAGGCGCCCGCCGACTCGTCCGACGACGGCGTCAACCCCGACACCAACAACAACGGCATCGCCAACGAAGCTGGGGAAAACGATCCCACCCCGGTCTCGCCCAATTTCGGCGCCGCCATCGGCGTGGCCAAGCGCGTCAACACCCAGGTGGCGCTG
>JAIWOL010000001.1 GCA_020216925.1 Thiobacillus sp.
CAACCCGACGGCAGTCTCGTCGTGCCCATCCGGGTCGTCGTCGCCAACGTCGGCAACGAGCCGCTCAACACCATTGCCGTATCTGATCCGCTCTCCGGCGCAGTCGGGGGGGACTTTGGCAACTTCGTCGCGGGCGGGGCGGCGGCGTCGCTTGTCGCCGGGCAATACACGGTCGAGGCTGCGCCCGCGTTCTCTGGCGCTTGTGCAGGTGGAACGCCGCAGCCCGGCTACACCGGCCACAGCGGCAATACCACGCTGGCCACGATTGCGAATCTGGCTACCGGTGCGGCGTGCATGATCGATTTCAGCTTCCGCTTCCGTCCCGGTGCGGCGCTTACCTATACCAATCAGGCCAGCGCCAACGCCACAGGCGATTTCACCGGCAGCCCGGCCAGCGATCTTTCGGACGACGGCGCGAACCCCGACCCCAATGCCAACGGTAACGCCGGCGACCCTGGGGAAAACGACCCCACGCCGATCCCTGTGCCGCGCATCGGCGTCGCCAAATCGGCTGGCGCGGTGGTCAACCACGGCGACGGAACCTACAGCGTGCAGTTCACGCTGACGGTGACCAATGCCGGCCAGACACCATTGAACAATGTACAGCTCGCCGACACGCTGGCCGGTGCCTTGCCGGGCTTTGGCAATTACACCGCTAGTGCGATCCCGTCAGCCGGGCAGTACACCGTCGTGGGCGCTCCCGCCATCGTGTCGCAGACCAACGGCGCATCGCTCACCCCGGTGGCCGCCGGGGTCTTTACCGGCAGCGGCGGAGGCAACGCGCTGCTGGTTGGCGCATCGAGCAGCCTGCCAAATGTTGGCGCGTCGGCGTCGAGCGCGCAGGTACGGTTCACCGTGCGCTTCTTTCCCACCACGCCGGGGCCGTTCGAGAACAGGGCTGTGTCGACGGGCGCGCCGCCGGGAGGCGGCACGGTGGCCGACGACAGCGTCGACGGCGCGATTCCTGACGCCAACGGCAATGGCACGCCCAACGATGACACCTCACCCACCGTCGTCAACCTGGCCGCGCAGTCCATCGGCATAGCCAAGTCAGTCGCGGGTGTGGTGCAGACGGGAACGAAGCGGTTTGCCATTCCCTACACGCTCGTCGTTCGCAATCTCAGCGCAACGACGACAGCAACCAACGTGCAGATCGACGACGATTTGGTCGCGGCTTTCCCCGCAGCGGCCAGCCGCAGCATTGTGTCGGCTCCGGCGGTGTCCGCGTGCACCGGCACGGTACTCAACCCCAACCCGGCCTTTGACGGGGTGGCCACGACGAGCCTGCTGGCTGGAAACCAGAATCTTCAGGCCGGCGAACAGTGCACGGTGCGCTTCACGGTCGAGATCGATTTCGGCAGCAATCCGCTGCCCGCCGCCGTGCAGAACAATCAGGCCAGCGCGACCACGGCGCAAACCCCGGGCGGCACTATCATCACATCCGATCTTTCGGATAACGGCGCCAATCCCGACAGCAACGGCAATGGCAATGGCAACGAAGCGGGAGAAAACGACCCCACCCCGGTCAATTTCGGCGCAGGCGGACTCGCTTCCGTATCGGGCAAGGTGTATCTCGACGCCAATCACGACCGCGTAGACAATGACGGAGCCCCAAACCCCGCGAACGTGCAGGGCTTCATCGTCGAAATCCTGAACAGTACCGGCACGGTGGTCGGCAGCGCCACGACCGATGCCGCTGGTCAGTACGTCGTGCATGGCCTGTTCCCGTCCACCCCCGGCGATGCGGCCACGCGCTACAGTCTGCGCTTCCGCGATCCGGTCAACGGCGCGATATGGGGACTGCCGCAGTCCGGTGACCCCAATCCTGCGCGCAACGGCACGATCTCGAATGGCGTCATTGTCGGACTGGAGCTGGCAGCGGGCGTCACCACCCTGGAACAGAACCTGCCGCTCGATCCTTCCGGCGTGGTATACGACTCGGTCACGCGCGCGCCTGTCGCGGGCGCGCAGGTCACGCTGCTCAATGGCGGCGTGCCGGTAGCGGGAACCTGTCTGGTTGGCGGCGTAAACGCGCAGACGACCGGTCCGTCCGGTATGTACCAGTTTCTGCTGCTCAATCCCGCGCCGGGAGGCTGTCCGGGAAGCGGCACCTACACGCTGGCAGTGGTGCAGCCTGGTGGCTATCTGCCGCCGAATTCCACGATCATTCCGCCCGCCGCGGGGGCCTACACGCCGACCACGGGCGGCACCGATGCCATCCAGCCCCAGCCTGGCGCGCCGGTTGGCGCGGCGTCGACGCTCTATTACACCAGCTTCGTGCTGACGCTGAGCGGCAACGCCGCCACCAGTTCGAGCAATGTGGTCAACAACCATATTCCGCTCGACCCGGTGCTGGGCGGCGCGATCGCGCTGACCAAGACGACGCCGCTGGTGAACGTCAGCGTTGGCCAACTGGTGCCATACACCATCACCGCGCGCAACACGCTGTCGGCTGCACTGTCGAACATCGACCTGCGCGACACCCTGCCGCCGGGTTTCAAGTACAAACCGGGCAGCGCCACGCTGGACGGCGTGGCGCTCGAACCGACGGTGAATGGCCGCGTGCTGGTGTGGCCGAACCTCACGTTTGCCGCCAACGCCAGCCGCACGCTCAAGCTGTTGCTGGTCGTCGGCGCCGGCGTGCAGCCGGGTGAGTATGTCAACAGCGCGCACGCCACCAACAACCTGGTGCCGCCGCCCAATTCGAACGCGGTATCAAACGTCGCGACCGCCACAGTGCGGGTGGTTCCGGACCCCACCTTCGACTGTTCAGACCTGATCGGCAAGGTGTTCGACGATAAAAACGCCAACGGCTATCAGGACGCGGGCGAACCCGGCATCGCCAACGTCCGGCTGGCGACCGCGCGCGGCTGGCTTGTCACGACCGACGCCGAGGGTCGCTTCCACGTCGCCTGTGCGGCGATTCCCGACGCCGATCGCGGCAGCAATTTCGTCATGAAGCTGGACGAGCGCACACTGCCGACCGGCTACCGCGTCACTACCGAAAACCCGCGCGACGTGCGGCTGACGCGCGGCAAGCTGAGCAAGCTCAATTTCGGCGCAACCCTGCACAAAGTGGTACGGGTGGACATGGGCGATGCCGCGTTCGAATCTGGCAAGACCGCGCTCAAACCAGATTGGGCGAAGCAGCTCGCTGCCCTGCCGGGCAAATTGAAAGCGCGACCGAGCGTGCTGCGGCTGGCCTACAAGGTGGGTGCCGATGGCGAGGCCCTGGCGCGCGAGCGGCTTGACGCGCTGAACAGGCAGATCAAGACCGACTGGAAACGACAGGCCTGCTGCCCCGCGCTGCTGATCGAAGAAGAGCTTTTCCTGCCCGTCTACAGTGGCAAGGAGGGCAAATGATGAAAACCCTGCCCATGAAACAGACCCTGCTGGCAAGCCTGCTGGCCGTTGCCTACGCCGGCCCTGCCATGGCGGCCGAATCCTGTGTGTCGAAATCCGGCTGTACCCAGCCCGAGCAGCCAGGCAAGACCTGGCAGAACAGCCTCGCCTTTACCCGTGACGCTGGCAAGACCCCACCCAGCGTGGAATACCGGCGGCCGGACGAAGTCGTGGTGGTGAGCGCGCCGGCCGCCGCGCCGGTCACCCGCCAGATTCCGGTGCTGGCCAGCCGGCCGGACGATGCATCCACCACGCTGCCACAGTTTGCTTCCGGTCGTGACCTGTTGAGCGACCGCGAACGCGCGGAACTTGGCTCGCTGGCGCAGCGTCTCGCTGGCAAGCCTGGCCTTCGGATGCGCATCACCGGTCATGCCGATATCCAGCGCATGACGCCGGAGGCGCGTGCGCGCTACCGCGACAATCAGGGGTTGTCGGTGGCGCGCGCCGAGCAAGTGGCTGCGTACCTTAAAGCATTGCCCGGCATGGCGGCCGTGCCGATAGAAACCCTGGGCCGCGGCGATACGCAGCCCGTCAAGACCTGTGACCCGAAGCGCGCGTATGCTGGCAATCAGGCCGACATGGACGCGTACAAGGCCTGTCTCGCACCCAATCGGCGGGTCGAAATCGAAATCTGGAGCGACCAGCAGGTCGACGTAAAAACCGAAACCGTGGCCGCCACCGTCCCGCTAAAAACCGCGCTCGCACCCTGCAAGGACGAGCTCGGCGGCGACGCCGGTCTGCCGTTCCGCATTTCCATCGACGGCGAGCCGCTGGCGACCGACGACGTGCCCAACACCGCCGACACCACACGCTGCGTTGATGTCGCGCTGGAAAAAGCCGACATCCAGGTGCGTTTCGACGGCTTTGAAACCACGCCGGTGCTCAATCTGACAGCCAGTCCCGATGGCGCCGTGCGCGGCCAAACCGTGCGTTTCATGCCGTACAGCAACTACGCCGCTTACATCCAGAAGGCCGAGGTGCGCATATTCGCGGTCGGCGAATCGACGCAAAAAACGCCGCTGGCGGTGATCGCGCTCGACCCAAGCGCCGACTCGGCGGCCGAATGGACGGCGCCGAAAGAGCGCGACGCGGTGCAATACCTGTTGCGGGTCTATGACGCACAAGGCCGCTTTGACGAGACCTGGCCAAAAAAACTCGATCTGCTCGATGCTGGCCGTCCGTCCGCAGATGCTGATATACCGGTGCGGGAAGACCGGATCGGCTACGGCGAAAACCACCGCAGCCTGAAAAACATTCCGGTTTCCGGCGGCGCGGTCACCGTCAACGGCGAAAAGCTCGCGCCGGGCAGCCGCGTGACCGTACTCGGTCGTGGCGTGCCGGTGGATGCCCACGGCAAATTCGCAGTGCGGCAGATTCTGCCGGCTGGCCGCCATGTAGTCGATATCGTTACTGAAAATGCCGGCCAGCGCGCAGAGTTCAGACGTCATCTCACCATTCCGCACAACGACTGGTTTTATGTCGCGCTGGCGGATCTGACCGTCGGCCAGAACAACGTCAAGGGGCCGGCCAAACCCGTCACCGGGGACGGCGGCAAACGTTACGACGAAAAAGTCTACGTCGATGGCCGCCTGGCGTTCTATCTCAAGGGCAAGATCAAGGGCGAAACCCTGCTCACAGCCAGCGCGGACACGCGCGAGCAACCCATTGCCGACCTGTTCTCCAACTTCAACAGCAAGGATCCGCGCTACCTGTTGCGGCGGCTCGATCCCAACGCCTACTATCCGGTGTACGGCGACGATTCGACGCTGGTGGAAGACGCGCCGACGCAGGGCAAGTTCTACGTGAAATTGCAGCGCGGCGATTCGCACGTGCTCTGGGGCAGCTTCCAGACCCGGCTGACCGGAACCGATCTGGTGAATTACAGCCGTGGGCTGTACGGCGCGCAGGCGCGTTACCTGAGCCCCACAGCCAATGTCTTCGGCGAGAAACACACCGAGGCCGAGCTTTTCGCAGCCGACCCTGGCACGCTGGCGTCGGTCGAGGAATTTCGCGGCACCGGCGGTTCGCTGTATTACCTGCGGCATCAGGATATCCTCGCCGGTTCGGAACGCCTGCGTGTCGAAATCCGCGACAAGGATTCCGGCATCGTGCTGAAATCGATCCCGCTGATTCACGGTCAGGATTACGAGATCAACAGCATCCAGGGGCGGGTGGTGCTGCGAGCGCCGCTGGCGGCCACAGCCGACGCCGGATCGCTGGTGCTGTCGGGAGCGCTGTCGGGGCATCCGGTCTATCTGGTTGCTGGATATGAATTCACCCCCGGTGTGTCAGCGGCGGACAATCTCACTCTTGGCGGCCGCGCCAGCCACTGGTTCGGCGACCACGTGAAACTCGGCGTCACCGGCTACAGGCAGGATGGCACCGGCACCGAACAGAAACTGCTGGGCAGCGACCTCACCCTGCGCTACAAGCCGGGCACCTACCTCAAACTGGAAACCGCGCAATCCGACGGCCCCGGCAACGGCGCGCTCAGTTCGCAAAACGGCGGCTTCGATTTTGGCGCCGTGGCGCAGACAGCCACAGCCGGCATCGAGGCGCAGGCGCATCGCGTCGATGCGGCGGTCGATCTCATGGAAATGGGCGCGTCGCGGCCTGGCAGCGTCAACGCCTATTGGCTGCGTCGAGACGACGGCTATTCCGCGCCAGGCCAGATCACCAGCGAAGGCATCGACCAGGTGGGTGCGCAGGTCAGGCTCAAGGTTTCTGACGAGCTCGGCCTGCTCGCCCGGGCCGATCGCAAGAATGGCAGCAAGTCCGGGCAAACCCGCTCTGCCGAAGTCGACGTCGATTACGCACTGACGCCCAGCCTGACCGCCGCGCTGGGCGTGCGTTTCGATGACCGCGACAGCGCGCTGGCCGCAGGCGCCAGCGCCATCCTCGCCGAAACCGGCGCGCGCACCGATGCCGCCGCCAGACTCGCATACCATCCGCCTGCTGCCGCAGGCGAAACAGGCCCGTGGGAAATCTACGGCCTGGTACAAGGCACGGTGTCGCGCGACAGCACGCGGCGCGACAATGACCGCATTGCCGTCGGCGGCCACTACCGGATCAACGATAGGGTGAAACTGACCGGCGAAGCCAGCGATGGTGACGGCGGCGTCGGCGGCAGGCTCGGCGCGGATATTCGTTTGAGTGACCGCAATAGCGTTTATCTCAACTACCTGCTCGACCCCGACCGCAGCGACAACGGCTATCGCGGCCGTGTCGGCAATCTCACTGCCGGGGTGAAGTCGCGCTACAGCGACAGCCTGTCGGTATACGCCGAGGAACGCTACCAGTCTGCGAACAACGGGCCGTCCGGGCTGATCCATGCGTTCGGCCTCGATCTTGCCGCCAACGACCGCTGGAGCTGGGGCGCGCGTTTCGAGAAGGGCATCACCTCCGACCCCGCTACCGGCGACCTCGACCGTACAGCGATTTCGCTGTCGGCTGGTTACCAGTTCGAGAAAATCAAATATGCCGGCGTCGTCGAATACCGCACCGAGGACGGCAACGTCAGCGGCAAGCGCGACAGCTGGCTGATGAAAAACACGCTGGGCTACCAGACCACGCCAGACTGGCGCGTGCTGGGCAAACTCAATTTCGCCCTCAGCGACGGCAACGCCGGACGCGCGAGCGATGCCGACTTCACCGAAGTGGTACTCGGCTTGGGCTACCGCCCGGTGCTGAACGACAAGCTCAACGCGCTGTTCAAATACGCATATCTGGCCGACCTGCCGAGCCCCGGGCAACGCAGCGCGTCAGGCGGCAGCAGCCGCTACGAGCAGCGCAGTCACGTGCTGTCTGCGGACGGCATCTACGACCTGCTGCCCAAACTGTCGGTTGGCGGCAAACTTGGCTACCGCTTCGGCGAACTGCGCGACACCAGCCTCGCCGGCAGCAGTTGGTTCGACAGCCGCGCCTGGCTCGCCATCGCACGGCTCGACTGGCACGTGGTACACGAATGGGATGTGATCGGCGAACTGCGCTATCTCAAGGCAGACGAGGCGGGCGACGCCAGATCGGGCGCGCTGGTCGGCGTGTATCGGCACATCAATCAATACGTCAAAGTGGGCGTTGGCTACAACTTCACCGATTTCTCGGACGACCTGACCCAGCTCGATTACAAGAGCCATGGCTGGTTCGTCAACCTGCTCGGCAAGCTGTAGCGTCGACACGGCACGGTTAACCTCCGCTGTCGCTGCGCGCCACAAATCCCGCCAGCTCCAGGCCGCCGAGCGTCATGGCCGAGGTGTCGGATTCGGGCGCTGGCGCCGGGAGCACCTGGCCCGCTTTGCCCGGTTCGCCACTATCGGGGGGCGCCTGATAAACGCCGGGGAAATCTCACCCAGATCGTAAACAGCAGGCGTGACAGGTCGGCGTGCGGGCGTGCCGCGAAGCATGAGCCGTTTGGCTCACCCGAAGGCTGGACAGGCGGGATGCGGCGTCGCCGCGGGGCAGCCGGCTGGCCGCCCGGGGCAGGTCAGACGATGTCGAGGTGATCCAGCCCCGCCATCATGTCGCGGCCACGGGCTTCCTGACCATGCAGCTTGATCTTCAGGCGCAGGTCGTTGAGGCTGTCGGCGTTCCTCAGCGCGTCCTCGTAGGAAATCATGCCGGCCTCGTAAAGGTCGAACAGCGCCTGGTCGAAGGTCTGCATGCCAAGCTCGCGCGACTTCGCCATGATTTCCTTGATCTCATGAACATGGCCCTTGAAGATCAGGTCGGCGATCAGCGGCGAGTTGAGCAGGATCTCGACCGCGGCGACGCGGCCGTTGGCGCCCTTGCGCGGGATCAGGCGCTGCGAGATGAAGGCCTTGAGGTTGAGTGACAGGTCCATCAGGAGCTGGTCGCGCTTGTCCTCCGGGAAGAAGTTGATGATGCGGTCGAGCGCCTGGTTGGCGCTGTTGGCGTGCAGCGTGGACAGGCACAGGTGGCCGGTCTCGGCGAAGGCGATGGCGTATTCCATCGTCTCGCGGTCGCGGATTTCGCCGATCAGGATGACGTCGGGCGCCTGGCGCAGGGTGTTCTTGAGCGCACTGAACCAGTTGTCGGTATCGATGCCGACTTCACGCTGGGTGATGATGGATTTCCTGTGCTCGTGCACGTATTCGATCGGATCTTCGACGGTGATGATGTGGCCGGCGTCGTTCTCGTTGCGATAGCCCACCATCGCGGCGAGCGATGTCGATTTGCCGGTGCCGGTACCGCCGACGAAGATCACGAGGCCGCGCTTGATCATCGCCACGTCCTTCAGGATGGGCGGCAGGTTCAGTTCCTCCAGCCTGGGAATCCGGGTGTTGATCGTGCGCATCACGATGCCGACGCGGCCCTGCTGCACGAACACGTTGACGCGGAAGCGGCCGATTTCGGGCGGGTTGATCGCAAAGTTGGATTCGTTGGTCGCCTCGAAATCGTGCCACTGGCGGTCGTTCATGACCGAGCGCGCCAGTTCCCGGGTATGCGCCGGGGTGAGGCTCTGCGGCGAGACCGGGGTGATCTTGCCGTCGATCTTGATCGCGGGCGGGAAGCCGGCGGTGATGAAAAGGTCGGACGCGTTTTTCGCCAGCATCAGGCGCAGCAGATCGTGGACGGTTTTTTCTGCGTTCATGGATAACCTCTCAGCCGAAGAAGGCGTCTTTGTTTTGCGCCGCGTTGCGCGCGACGCTGCCGGCGACGATGTTGCGCTTCACCAGATCCTGGAGGCACTGGTCCAGCGTCTGCATGCCCAGGTTGCCGCCGGTCTGGATCGCCGAATACATCTGCGCGACCTTGTTCTCGCGGATCAGGTTCCGAATGGCAGGCGTCCCGATCATGATCTCGTGCGCCGCCACGCGGCCGGTGCCGTCCTTGGTCTTGAGCAGCGTTTGCGAAATGACCGCGCGCAACGATTCGGAGAGCATCGAACGCACCATTTCCTTCTCCGCCGCGGGGAACACGTCGACGACACGGTCGATTGTTTTTGCTGCGGACGACGTATGCAGCGTGCCGAACACCAGGTGGCCGGTTTCGGCGGCGGTGAGCGCGAGGCGGATGGTCTCCAGATCCCGCAGTTCGCCCACCAGGATCACGTCCGGGTCTTCGCGCAGCGCGGAACGCAGGGCGTTGGCGAACGACAGCGTATGCGGGCCGACTTCGCGCTGGTTGATCAGGCATTTCTTCGACTGGTGCACGAATTCGATCGGGTCCTCGACGGTGAGGATGTGCGAATACTGGTTCTCGTTGATGTAGTCCATCATCGCCGCCAGCGTGGTCGACTTGCCCGAGCCGGTAGGGCCGGTGACCAGCACGATGCCGCGCGGCTGGTCGGAGATTTCCTTGAAGATCGGCGGACAGTTGAGTTCTTCCAGCGTCAGCACCTTGGAGGGGATCGTGCGGAACACCGCGCCGGCGCCATACTGCTGGTTGAAGGCGTTGACGCGGAAGCGCGCCAGCGAGGGAATCTCGAACGAGAAGTCGATTTCCAGCGTTTCCTCGTACACCTTGCGCTGGCTGTCGTTCATGATGTCGTACACCATGCGGTGCACGTCCTTGTGTTCCATCGGCGGCAGATTGATGCGGCGGATGTCGCCGTTCACCCGGATCATGGGGGGCAGGC
>JAIWOL010000002.1 GCA_020216925.1 Thiobacillus sp.
TGGAGGAAAGATGCAAGTCGGACGCCTTGTTCTTGACGGAAAATGCCAGCAGTTCGGAGATATCCACGCGTGCCTCGTTCAGTGGGGGTTTTGGAAGATAATAATCGCAATGGATAACGGCCCGAAAACCCTCGTACTTGAGCCGTCGGCGGTCATTCGGCACAGCCCGGCCTGCGACCGCCTCAGGGCGGTGCAGGCGCGCATTTCGGCTGCGGCCCGGCAAGCTGGCCGCGATCCCGGAAGTTTGTGCCTGCTGGCGGTCAGCAAAACTTTCGATGCGGCCGCGGTGCGCGCGATGGCTGCGTGCGGGCATCGCGCCTTCGGTGAAAATTACGTGCAGGAAGCGCAGGGCAAAATCGCGGCGCTAGCCCGGCTACAGCTGGAATGGCATTTCATCGGGCCGATCCAGAGCAATAAGACGCGGCCCATCGCCGAACGCTTTGCCTGGGTGCACAGTGTGGACCGTCTGAAGATCGCCGAACGCCTGTCGGCGCAGCGTCCGTCCGGCCTCTTGCCGCTTTCGGTCTGCATCGAGGTCAACATCAGCGGCGAAACGAGCAAGAGTGGCGTCGCCCCCGCCGAACTGCCGGCGCTTGCGGCCGCGGTTGCTGCGCTGCCGGGCCTGCGATTGCGCGGGCTGATGGCAATTCCCGCGCCGGTCTCCGGCATGGCCGCGCAGCGTGCCGCATTCCGCCGGGTGCGCGAACTGTTCGACGATCTGCGCGCGCGCGGACACGCCCTCGATACCCTGTCGATGGGCATGTCGAACGATCTCGAAGCCGCCATACTGGAAGGCGCGACCCTGGTGCGCGTCGGTACTGCCTTATTTGGTTCAAGGACTCAACATGCATAACCTGAGCTTTATCGGTGGCGGCAATATGGCTGCCGCCATCATTGGCGGCCTGATCGCCAGCGGGGCCGACCCCACGGCCATCGAAGTGGTGGAAATCAACGCCGATGCCCGCGCCAGCCTGGCTGCGCGCTTTGGCGTGGTTACCCACGCAAACCTGGACGAAGCCCGTCTGCACGGCCTGATCGTGCTGGCGGTCAAGCCGCAGACGCTGCCCGAAGTGGCGGCGGCGCTGTCCACACGCATGGCCGGACAACTGGTGCTGTCCCTCGCCGCAGGTGTGCGGATGACCGACCTGGCGCGCTGGCTGGGCGGACACGACCGCATCGTGCGCGCCATGCCCAACACGCCGGCGCTGGTGCGCGCCGGCATTGCCGGGCTGTACGCGGCGCCCACCCTGAGCGCCGGCGCGCGCTCGGACGCCGAGGCGGTGCTGCGCGCCGTGGGAGGCGTGGTGTGGGTCAACGACGAAAGCGGACTGGATGCCGTGACGGCTGTATCGGGCAGCGGCCCGGCGTATGTTTTCTATTGCATCGAAGCGCTGGAGGCGGCAGGCGTGGCTCAGGGGCTGGCCCCGCAGACCGCACGCCAGCTTGCGCTCCAGACTTTTTTCGGTGCGGCCAAGCTGGCCCTCGAATCGGGTGAAGAGCCTGCATTGCTGCGCCAGCGGGTCACCTCCCGGGGCGGCACCACCGAACGCGGCATCGCCGCACTGGAGGCCGATGGCGTGAAAACCGCGTTTGCAGCCGCTGTGAACGCGGCCAGCCTGCGCAGCGCCGAACTGGGTGATGAACTGGGGCGGCTCGCATGATTTCCTCTGCCCTGCATTTCCTCGTCCAGACCCTCGGTAACCTGTTCGCCATCGCGGTTCTGCTGCGTTTCATGATGCAGGCTTTCCGCGTGCCGTTCCACAACCCTTTTGCGCAGTTTGTCGTTGCGTTTACCGACTTTGCAGTGAAACCGCTGCGGCGCGTGGTGCCCGGCCTGTTCGGACTGGATTGGGCCTGCCTGTTGCTGGCATTTCTGGTCGAACTCCTGGTGGTGCTGTCGGGTTACTGGCTCGATGGCTTCCCCTTTGCCCTGGCCGGAGCCGGCGTATGGCCGGTGATGCTCGGGCTGGCCCTGGTGCGGCTCTTCACGCTGGCGGTGTATCTGGTCATCGGCGTCACTCTGGTGAGCGCGGTGCTGTCGTGGGTAAACCCGCATACGCCGCTGATGCCGGTGGTGCAGGCCCTGTCCGAACCTTTCCTGCGGCCGATCCGGCGGTTTGTACCGTTGATCGCCAATGTGGATCTGTCGCCCATTGTGCTGTTCATCGTTTGCCAGCTGGTGTTGATGCTGCCGGTGATGGCGCTGGAGCGCGCCCTCCTCGGCGGGTTGTGAACCTGTCCTCCCCGCCGGCGTGGGCGCGCCGTGAAGGCGACGCCTGGTTGCTCGATCTGTATATCCAGCCAGGCGCCAAAACGACCCTGGCCGCAGGCGAACATGGCGGTCGTCTCAAGCTCAAGATTGCCGCGCCGCCGGTCGATAACAAGGCGAATGCGCATCTGCTCGCCTGGCTGGCCATCCGCCTGGGCGTGCCGAAGACCTCGGTGAGCCTGGTGCGTGGCGATGCCTCGCGGCAAAAAACCGTGTCGGTACGCGGGGTGGAGCGCCCTTGGCTCGAACTAGCAAAACAGACATGACACCAGCATGAGCGTGCATCTTGAACAGGAAGTCGCCGGTTTCAGCGAACGCCGGTTGCGGCTGGCGACCGCCATTTCCGACTACGCCAACTGGCTGGATCGCCAGCACGGTATCGACGTGGAGCGCACTCTGCGCCTTACCGACATCGCCGCCGGGCTGCGCCAGGACAAGCTGATGGTGGCCTTTGTCGCCGAGTTCTCGCGCGGCAAGACCGAACTCATCAACGCCCTGTTTTTCGCCGATCACGGCCAGCGCCTGCTGCCGTCCGACGCGGGGCGCACCACCATGTGTCCCACGGAACTGCACTACCAGGCCGACGAGATGCCGGGGCTGGCGCTTTTGCCCATCGAAACGCGCGCGCGCGGCGAAACCCTGGCCCGGCTGAAGCACGCGCCCATCGAATGGGTACGGATTCCGCTTGATCCCGCCGACCCGCGCCAACTGGCCGAAAGCCTCAAAAAGCTGACCGAAACCCGGCCCATGCCGGCGGTGGAAGCCATCGAACTCGGCCTGTGGAACGGCGAAGATGACACCATGCGCCACCATCTGCGCGCCGACGGCACGGTCGACGTGCCGGCGTGGCGCTACGCCCTGGTGAACTATCCGCATCCGCTGTTGCAGGCCGGACTCACCATTCTCGACACGCCGGGGCTGAACGCGCTCGGCGCGGAGCCGGAGTTGACCCTGTCCGCCATTCCCAGTGCGCACGCGGTGATGTTTGTGCTGGCCACCGACACCGGGGTGACGCGCTCCGATCTGGAGATCTGGCAAAAGCATGTGCATCGCCACGCCAACTATCACGTGGCGGTGCTGAACAAGATCGACATGCAATGGGACGATCTTAAATCCGAGGCCGAAATCCAGGCCGGCATCGAACGCCAGATCGAGGAAACCGCGCGCGTACTCAAGCTGCCCAGGAGCCGCGTGTTCGCCGTATCCGCGCAAAAGGCGCTGGCAGCCAAGATACGCGGCGACGAAGCGCTGCGCCTGCGCTCCGGCATCGAAGCGCTGGAATACCTGCTGGCGCACCAGGTCATCCCCGCGCGGCGCGACATGCTGCACCACGCCGTGGCGCGCGAAATCAACGTCATGCTCGACGACTCCCAGTCCGACCTGGCCGCCCGCATCCAGCGCGGCAGCGAAGAGCTCATCCAGCTCACCCAGCTGTCCGGCAAGAATCGTGATCTCATCGCCCAGACGCGCGCCGCGCTGCAACAGGAAAAAGACGCCTACGACGCCACCGCCGAACAGTTCCGTGTCACGCGCAAGGCCTTGCAAGCGCAGGGCGAGCATCTGCTTGGCAACCTGTCTCAGGATACGCTAGACGGCATTCTTGCCAGCGCCCGCGCCACCCTGGAAGGCAGCTGGACCACGCGCGGGCTGACCAGCGGCATATGCCAGTTGTCCGAACAGATGAACGCCTGCCTGCAACAGGCCAGCCGGCTCGCCGACAACATGCTCGACGCCCTGGAGCAGGCCTATATCCGGTTTCATCGCCAGCACAACCTGCCCAAGATGCAGGTGCCGCGATTAGATCTGACCGCCTATCGCAACCGCCTGCAGGCGCTGGTGCAGGAAACCGAGGCATTCTGCCGCGACCCCGCCAACCTCATGCTGGAAAAACGCTTCATGATCCGGCGCTTTTTCGCCAGCCTGGCGGAAGAGGCCAAAAAAGCTTTCGAGCTGGCCCGCACCGACGCCGAACGCTGGCTGCGCATCGCGCTCGATCCAGTGATGACGCGCATCCGCGAACACAAGCAGTACCTCGACGCCCGGCTGGGCAATCTCCAGCGCATCCTGGAAAACATGGGCACGCTGCACGGGCGCATGGGGCAGATCAAGGAAGAAATCGGCAAGCTGCGGCAGGACAAGGCCGCGCTGGCAAAAATCGCGGCGGCGCTCGCCGCCTGACGCGCCGTCAGACCGGGCGTCCGGTATCCGGCAGCACGATGTTTACCTCGATGACTTCGTAGTTGCCCTGCTTTTCCAGGCCCACCTTGATGTCGTCCGGGTTCACCGGCACATACTTGGAAATCACCGCGACCAGATCCTTTTGCAGATCAGGCAGGAAATCCGGGCCCGCCAGACCGGCGCGTTCGCGCGCGATGATGAGCTGCAGGCGTTCCTTGGCGACGCTCGCGGTCGATTTTTTCTCGCCGAAAATCAGAGACAGCCAGGACATGTCATTTGCCCCCGAACAGGCGTTTGATGAGACCGGGCTTTTCGTATTCGACGAAGCGCAGCGGCCGGGTTTCGCCGAGAAAACGCGCGACGGCGTCGAGATAGGCTTCGGCGACCGGGGTGTCTTTCTGCAAGATGGCCGGAACCCCCTGGTTGGAGGCGTGCAGCACGGCGTCCGACTCCGGGGTCACGCCCAGCAGCGGAATCCGCAGCAGTTCCTGGATGTCGGTGTAGGTGAGCATTTCGCCTTCGTGCGCGCGCTTGGGCGAGTAACGGGTGACGAGCAGGTGTTCCTTCACCGGTTCGCGGCCCTCGACCGCGCGACGGCTCTTCGATTGCAGAATGCCGAGAATGCGGTCGGAGTCGCGCACCGACGATACCTCGGGGTTGGTCACGATGATGGCTTCGTCGGCAAACGTCAGCGCCATGATCGCGCCATGCTCGATGCCGGCCGGCGAGTCGCACACGATGTATTCGAAGCCCTGGTGCTGCAATTCTTTCAGCACTGCTTCCACGCCTGCTTCCGTCAGGGCGTCCTTGTCGCGGGTCTGCGAGGCAGGCAGCACGAAGAGGTTGTCGGTGTGCTTGTCCTTGATGAGCGCCTGGGAAAGATTGGCGTCGCCCTGGATGACGTTGACGAAATCGTATACCACGCGGCGCTCGCAGCCCATGATGAGATCGAGGTTGCGCAGACCGACGTCGAAATCGATGACCGCGGTCTTGAAGCCGCGCAGGGCAAGGCCGGTGGCGATGGAGGCGCTGGTGGTGGTCTTGCCGACCCCGCCTTTGCCAGATGTGACGGTAACGATGGTACTCACGCGTATCCTCGGGGTTGGGTTACAGGGGAAGGATCTTCAGGGTGCCGTCCTCGTCCAGCCGCACCTGCACGGCCTCGCCGTTGTAGTCTTCGGCCGCGCCGTGTTCGAAGGTGCGGTAGATGCCGGCGATGGAAACCAATTCGGCTTGTAGTTTTTGCACGAAAATGCGCGCGCCGGTAGCGCCGCGCGCACCGGCCAGCGCACGCCCCATCAAGGGCGCGTAAACATGTATGCTGCCGTCGGCGATGACTTCGGCACCGGGGTTGACCGCAGCCAGAATGACGATATCGCCGGCGGCGTAAATGCGCTGGCCGGAACGCAGCGGCTTGTCGACGATGCGGGTGGCCGGGGCGTTGGCCGGGGCGTCGTTCGTCGGCGTGATTTCTGCGGGCTCGGCCGTGGCAGGGGCCGGCGCCGTCGGCAGCGGCGCGTGTGCGGCGCGTGCCGGAAGGGCAATCAGGCCAGCGTCGCGGATCGCGTCGCGCTGAGCGGCCGCCGCGCCATCGACCCCGATGGGGCGCAACCCGCGCGCGCGCAGGCGCTCGGCAAGCCATGGCCAGTCGGGGCCCGTGTCACCCAGCCGGGTTGCATCGAACCAGGCGGTTTCCCCGGAAAAAAATTCCGGAACGTCGGCAAACAGGGTGTCGAGATGCGCATCGAGCGCGTCGCGTTCGGCGGTGTTGAGCACCACGCGCAGGCCATCGATGCGGGCTGTCTTGATTTCGAGCGCGGGAGCGGGACGCGTGTCACGTCGGCGGGGCATGGGAGCGGGGGCGGCAAACAACGAGTCCGAAGTCTAACAGCCGCGTCCGGCAGGCGGAAGCCCGCGGATGGAGGCTTGTTCAGACGTTGAGGCGGCCCAGCAGTGTCGCCGTCTTCTCCGGATCGGTGTTCTTGAGCAATTTCTGCGCCAGTGGGCCGATCTCATCCAGATGCGAACGCAGCACTTGCTGTTTCACCTGCAACAGATTGGCGGGATGCATGGAGAACGAGCGCAGTCCCAATCCCAGCAGCAGGCGGGTCAGCAGCGGATCGCCTGCCATTTCCCCGCAGACCGAAACCGGCTTGCCGACCTTGGCGCCGGCGCGCAGGGTTTGCTGGATGAGTCCGAGCACGGCCGGGTGCAGCGGGTCGTAGAGATGCGCCACGCTATCGTCTGCCCGGTCGATGGCGAGGGTGTACTGGATGAGGTCGTTGGTGCCGATGGAGAGAAAGTCGAGATGCTCGGCAAAAAACGTGGCCGTGAGCGCGGCGGCGGGGACTTCGATCATGCCGCCGACGGAAATGCCGTCGTCGAATTTGAGTCCGTCGCGGCGCAGCGATGCCTTGGCTTCGTCGATGCGTTGAAGGGTCTGGCGCAGTTCGACGAAGTTGGCCAGCATGGGCACGAGGATGCGCACGTGGCCGTGGTTGGATGCGCGCAGGATGGCGCGCAGCTGGGTGTGAAACAGGCCGGGTTCGACGAGGCAGAGACGGATGGCGCGCAGGCCCAGCGCCGGGTTGTCGGCCACGGTGTGGCCCCAGGGAGCCTGCTTGTCGGCGCCGAGATCGAGCGTGCGGATGGTGACCGGCTTGCCCTCCAGCGCTTCGGTCACGGCCTTGTAGGCTTCGTACTGTTCGTCCTCGGTGGGCAGGTCGTCGCGGTTGAGGAAGAGGAATTCGCTGCGGAACAGGCCCACGCCGTGCGCGCCAGCCGCTTTCACGGCATCGATGTCGCTGACGAGTTCGATGTTGGCCATGAGTTCGATCGCCGTGCCGTCGAGTGTGGCGGATTTGCCGGATTTCAGGCGCTTGAGCTTGTCGGTGTCGATGCGCCACTGGTTTTGCCGCAGCCGGTATTCGGCCAGTACGGCTTCGTCGGGGTTGACGATCACCACGCCGTCGCGGCCATCGACGATGAGCAGGTCGTGATCGCGGATGAGGCCGCGCGCGTTGTGCAGCGCCATCACCGACGGCATGGCCATGCTGCGCGCCAGGATCGCGGTGTGCGAGGTGGCGCCGCCGAGGTCGGTGACAAAGGCGGCAAAGTGCACGTTTTTGAAGATGACCATGTCGGCCGGCGTCAGCTCGTGCGCGACGAGGATGCGTTCGCTGTCGAAATCGACATCCAAGGGCAGGTGGCTGGGATGGCCCATGAGCGCCTTCAGCACGCGTTGCACCACCTGCACCACGTCTTCCTGGCGGCTGCGCAGGTAGACGTCTTCGATTTCCTCGAAGCGTGCGACCAGCGCCTCCATCTGCTGCGCCAGCGCCCATTCGGCGTTGCACTGGGTTTCGCGGATGAGGCGCTTGGGCGCTTCGGCGATCATCGAATCGCCGAGGAACATGAGATGCATGTCGAGAAAAGCCGACAGTTCGGCCGGGGCGTGCGCGGGGATGTTGGCGCGCAGGTTTTCCAGATCGGCGCGGGTGGCGAGGATGGCCTCGTCGAAGCGCGCGAGTTCCTCGTCGATGTATTGCCGGTCGAGCATGTACTGCGGCACCTCGACGCGCGCGCTGGAGGCGAGGTGGGCGTAGCCGATGGCGATACCGCCCGATACGCCGATGCCGTGGAGCGAGAAACTCATGCCGTCATTCCTCGCCGAAACCGCTGGCGATCAGCTCGGTCAGGGCATCGAGCGCGGCATCGGCGTCGGGCCCTTGGGTTTCGAGAGTGACCGTGCTGCCCTTGGCGGCGGCGAGCATCATCACGCCCATGATGCTCTTGGCGTTGATGCGGCGGCCGTTTTTCGATAGGTGAACCTCGCTGGCAAAACTCGACGCCAGCTGGGTGAGTTTGGCGGAAGGACGGGCGTGCAGCCCGAGCTTGTTGATGATTTCAACGTCCCGTTGCGGCATGACACATGGTCTCGGAAATGTGTTGGATGCTGTCGCGTCCGCCTTCGACGATGCTTGCCACGAGTTGCGGCAGCGTGAGCGTATCGCGCGTGGTCAGGGCTTTCAGCAGCATGGGCAGATTGGCCCCGGAAATGCCTTCCACCTGTGCCGGCACCAGCTGCCGGCACAGCGTGTTGCACGGCGTGGCCCCGTAAACGTCGGCGAGTACCAGCACGCCATCGCCGGGTTTGTCGTTGAACGCAGCGAGTTCTTCCAGACGCGCGCGCAGAACCGTCTGACGCTCGTCGGGGTCGGCGTGGCCGGTGAAGTCGATGGCGGCGAGTGCGGCGGGGCGCGTACCCAGAACATGGATGGCGCACTCGACGAGACTGTCGGCGAGCGAACCGTGTGCAACGATGAGGATGCCGATCATGGCGCGGTAATCACAAACAGAATCGAAAACGTAGTTTAACGGAGCCGTGTCTGCATCGCGGGCGAAACGTGCAATTTGCCCGCGGCGTCCACAGCCAGCCAGCTGTCTAGGCCGAGCGCGCGCGCGCGCGCCGCCAGCTTGTCCGGGCCAGCGATGAACAGGGGCTTGGACAGGGCATCCGAGCGTGTGCCGGCATGCGGGCCATGCAGCAGGAGGGTCACCGATTGCATGCCGGCGGCAGGAAAACCCGTGCGCGGATCGAGGATGTGGCAGTAACGACGTCCGGCCGCCTCAAAGTAGCGCTGGTAGTCCCCCGAGGTGCCGACGGCCTCGCCGTCACGCAGTTCCAGCGTGGCAAGCACGCCAGCGCCGCGTGGATGCTGGATGCCGACGCGCCACGGGCGGTTGCCGGCCTGACCCAGCGCGAGCACGTTGCCGCCGATGTTGACGAGCGCGTTCGCGATACCGTGCCGCTTCAGGATCACCGCAGCCTCGTCGAGCGCCGCTCCCTTGGCGTAGCCGCCCAGGTCGAGCTGCACGGCCGGGTTTGTGCTCGATACCTGTGTGTTTGCCACGAGCAGGTGCGCCATGCGCGGCTGTTGTGCCAGCAGCCTCGTCAACGCCTGGCGGTCTGGCACCTGTCCCTGCGGGGTGTCGGCGTGAAAGCCCCACAGCGCGATCAGCCGGCCGATGGCCGGATTGAACAGTTCGTCGGTTTGCGCAGCGAGCGATTGCGCGTCTTTCAACAGGGCGGCAAGGCCTGGCGATACCGTCATCGGCTCGCCGCGCGCGAGCGCAGCGTTGAGCCGGGAGAGTTCGCTGGGCTGCCAGGCGTGGAGCTGCCGGTGCAGCGCGTCGAAGCGCGCCAGCACCTCCGCCACGGCGGATTCGGCGCCTGGCGTATTCACCACGCTCACTTCGACCAGGGTGCCAAAGACATAGGCCTGCTGCTTGACGATGTCGGGTTCGCGCGCGCAGCCGGCAAACAGCAGCGTACAGACGAAGACGAGAACAACGCGCATCAACCGCGTTCCAGCGCCTCGATGAAACGGGCGGCGACGTCGATGCCGGCCTGGGCGCTGATTTCCTGGAAGCCGGTGGGGCTGGTGACATTGATTTCGGTGAGATGTCCGCCGATCACGTCGATGCCGGCGAGGAAGATGCCGCGTTCGCGCGCCCAGGGGGCGATGGTTTCAGCGATTTCGCGGTCGCGGT
>JAIWOL010000119.1 GCA_020216925.1 Thiobacillus sp.
CGGTCAAGGGCTGGACACGCGCCGTGCCGCCGGCGGCGAGATTGCCGCGCGTCTCGCCCGCCTTGGGAATGCGGGCGAGCGCAAACGGGATGACGCCGCCGTCGATCAGCAGGATGCGCTTGTCGCCTTCGCTGATTTCGGGCAGGTAGCGCTGCGCCATGATCGGTCGCCGGCCCCGGCGGGTGAGGGTTTCGAGGATGGCGTTGCGGTTGGGGTCGTGCAGCGCCAGACGAAAGATGCCGGCGCCGCCCATTTCGGTCAGCGGCTTGACGATGATGTCGCGCTGCTCGAGCAGGAAAGCCTCGATTTCGACTGCCTGCGCGGCGACCAGGGTGGGCGCGGTGAATTGTGGAAAGTTCAGGATGGCGAGTTTTTCGTTGCAGTCGCGCAAAGCCTGCGGGCGATTGAGCACGCGCGCACCGTTGGCTTCGGCGATGCCAAGGAGCTGCGTGGCGAGCAGATAGCCGGTGTCCACCGGCGGATCGGTGCGCATGACGACGGCGTCGAAATCCGCCAGCCGCCATTCGCGTTTGCCGCGTAACCGGTACCAGGCGTCGGCGGCAGAGACGTCGAGCGCTTCGCAATCGGCGCAGGCATCGCCCTGGCGGATGTAGAGATGGGCTGCCTCGCAGGCGTGGATTTCGTGGCCGCGCGCCTGCGCCGCCCGCATCATCGCCACGCTGGAGTCCTTGTACGGTTTGAGGCCGGCAAGCGGGTCGACGACGAAGAGCAGTTTCATGCGTCTGGCGCCGCGGCGGCCTCGTTCAACGCTTCATCGAGCTCGATGCTGGCGGCCAGCATCGCCAGCCGCGCGATCACGCCGTAGGCATAGAAACGGTTGGGGGCGGCGTCCGGGTTGGCGCCGCGATCCGGCGTGAAGCAGGTGGTGTCGAAAGCCAGCGGGACGAAATGCATGCCGGGGCTGTTGAGGTTCTCGTCGGCGCCGCGTCCGGTGTGGACGCGGTAGAAGCCGCCGATGACGAAGTGGTCGAGCATGTAGACCACTGGTTCGGCGACGGCCTCGTTGATGCTCTCGAAGGTATACACGCCTTCCTGGATCAGCACCTCGGAAACTTCGACGCCTTCCTTGCCGACAGCCATTTTGTTGCGCTGCCGGCGGTTGAGCTCGCGCACGTCGTCGGGCGATTTCACCGTCATGATGCCCATGCCGTAGGTGCCGGCGTCGGCCTTGACGATGATGAAGGGCGGCTGGTCGATGCCGTACTCGTCGTACTTGGTCTGGATGCGGGCGAGCAGCTTTCCTACTTTTTCAGCCAGACAGTCTTCGCCCTGGCGCGCGTGAAAGTCGATTTTTCCGCACTGGTCGAAATACGGGTCGATCAGCCAGGGGTCGATGTTCACCAGCCGTGCGAATTCCGAGGCGATGTGGCGATAGGCGCCGAAGTGCCGGGACTTGCGGCGCGTGGCCCAGCCGGCGTGCAAGGGCGGCATCACGGTCTGTTCTATGTCCTGCAGAATATCTGGCGCGCCGGCCGAAAGATCGTTGTTGAGCAGGATGGCGCAGGGGTCGAAATCGGCCAGTCCGACGCGGTCGCCGTGGCGTACCAGTGGCTCCAGCGTGAGGCGGCCGCCGGCCGGCAGTTCCAGCGTGGTTGGCTGGGTGATTTCGGGGATCAGCGTGCCGATGCGAACAATGAGGCCGGTCTGCCGCAGAATGTGCGCAAGCACCGCCACGTTCTGCAGGTAGAAAGCGTTGCGCGTGTGATTCTCGGGGATGAGCAGCAGGCGCTGGGCATCGGGGCAGATTTTTTCCACTGCCCCCATCGCGGCGTGAATTGCCAGCGACATGAAAGCCGGGTTCAGGTTGTTGAATCCGCCGGGGAACAGGTTGGTATCGACCGGCGCGAGCTTGAAACCGGCGTTGCGGATATCGACCGACGTGTAGAAGGGCGCGGCTTGTTCCTTCCATTGCTGGCGGAACCAGTGTTCGATGGCGGGCTGCGCATCGAGCAGGCGCTTTTCCAGTTCGAGCAGCGGGCCGGTGAGTGCGGTGGTGAGGTAGGGGACCATACAATGCGTTTTGTTCGAATCACTGCATTGTAGTGCGCTTTCCATGTTCGATATCGTTCTCTACCAGCCCGAAATCCCCCCCAATACCGGCAACCTGATCCGGCTGTCGGCCAACAGCGGGTTCCGCCTGCATCTGGTCGAGCCGCTGGGTTTCGATCTCTCGGACAGGCAGGTGGCGCGCGCCGGACTGGATTATCGCGACATGGCCTGCGTGTCTGTGCACCGGGACTGGGCAGCAGCGCGCGCTGCGCTGGCGGGACGGCGCTGGTTTGCGCTCACCACCAAGGCGAGCCGGTTGTTCGGGTCGGTGACCTATGCGCCCGACGATGTCTTCGTGTTCGGGCCGGAATCGCGCGGACTGCCGCCTGAAATCCTTGCCCAGTTCGACGCCGATAGCCGCCTGCGCTTGCCGATGCGGCCGGGGTCGCGCAGCATGAACCTGTCGAATGCGGTCAGTGTCACGCTGTTCGAGGCGTGGCGGCAAAACGGCTTTGCGGGAGGGGAATGATGACGGGGCTGGAATGGCTGGAAGCGGCGAGTTATCTGGTCACTATTGTCGGCCTGCCGTTCGCGATCGCGGTGTATCTGATCGACCAGCGGCGCGAACGGCAGAACGAGGAGGAAGCGATATTCCTGCGTCTGTCGGATGAATACGCCGCCTTCATGCGACTGGTGATCGACAATGCCGATTTGCGTCTTTTGTCGCCAGGAGACGGCGACGACCTCAGCGAGGAACAGCGTGAACGCAAGCAGGCGCTGTTTGCCATTCTCGTCGCGCTGTTCGAGCGCGCCTACGTGCTGGTTTACGAAGAGGGCATGAGCCGGCAGCAGGCGCGGTTGTGGCAGTCGTGGACGGACTATATGCAGGAGTGGTGCCGGCGGCCCGACTTTCGCGCCGCGTTGCCCGGGTTGCTGCACGGCGAAGACCCGGATTTTGTCACCGTCATCGAAGGTATCGCGGCAGAGGCCGCAATGGCGCGCTGAGGTTCGGACGGGCGGGCACGGTACTGCGAATCAGCCGCGCAGGCTTGTTTCCGCCATGCGGCAACCAGAAACGGCGCGCAGGCGAAACCGGCGTGGCCGCAGGGGATGGGCGTGATGCAACTCAGACGCAATTGCCGGCAGGACGGGGCAGGCTTGCCGCCGGTTCAGAACTCGCTGCGAATGTCCCGGTTCAGAAGCGCGTCGACCGCCTGCGGGGCCGGCAGCTCGCCGTCGAGGATGCGGCGCACGGCACGGGTGATCGGCATGTCGACGCCCAGGCGTTCGGCCAGCGCGTCGACCTCGCGTGTGGTCGTCACGCCTTCGGCCACATGGCCCAGTTCGGCCAGGGTGGCGTCGAGACTGCGGCCACGGGCCAGCGCGAGGCCCACTCGCCGATTGCGCGACAGATCGCCCGTGGTGGTGAGGATGAGATCGCCCAGACCAGACAGCCCCATGAAAGTCTCGGCATGCCCGCCCAGACGGACGCCGAGCCGGGTCATTTCCGCCAGGCCGCGTGTGACGAGCGCGGCGCGCGCATTGTGGCCCAGCGCCAAGCCGTCGCAGATGCCGGCGGCGATGGCCATCACGTTCTTCAGCGCGCCGCCGATTTCCACGCCGATCACATCGTCGTGCGCGTAGATGCGCAGGCGCGGGCCGGACAGGGCTTCCGCCTGACGTTGCGCCCAGGAAGCATTGCGCGAGGCCAGCGTCAGGGCCGTCGGGCAGCCGCGCGCAACTTCGAGCGCGAAGCTGGGGCCGGACAGCACGCCGGACGCGACCTGCGGCACGATGTCCTCGATGAGTTGATGCGGCAGTCTGCCCGTTCCCTGTTCGAATCCCTTGCAGACCCAGACCAGCGGCGGCAGGGTCGAGCGTTTTGACAGGGCGTCGAGGGTGGCGCGCATTCCATGGCTGGGGACGGAAATGACCAGCAGATCGGCCTGGCCGACTGCCGTGTCGAAGTCGGTTTCGAACACCAGCGCGGCAGGCAGCGGGCAATCCGGCAGATAGCGGGCGTTGACGCCGCTGCGGCGCATGGCGTCGAGCTCGGCGCCGTTGCGACCCCACAGCGTGACCGTATGCGTCGGGGCCCAGTTTGCCGCCAGGGCCGTGCCCCAGGCGCCTGCGCCCAGTACCGTGAGCTTCATCGCCCCCATGCTTCGTGGCCAGGCAGCCAGCCGGCAAGGCCGTCGGCGTGCCGCACCGGCATCCAGCCATCGGCGCGCATCTCGCCGGTGACGAACAACAGCACGCCGCGCGCCGCGCGGAACACGACTTCGGCGTCGGCGCGCGGTTCGCGCCGGATGTCGCTGGTCCCGGTCGTGATCATCACGGTGCGGGCGCCGCCGAGCGCGGTTTTCTCGATCCAGGCGAGACGGCCACCCGGGTCCCGCACCTTGGCCCAGGCGTCGGTGTCGACGACGATTTCCAACGGTAATCCTGCGCTGACCACGGCCACCCTCGACGCGGCGGTCGAAGGGGCGTTGTAGAGAATCGCCGGACGCGCCGTGCTGCGATAGTCCAGCGCGTAGGCAGGAGACAGGCAGGCGAGCGCGAGGAGCGCAGCGCCGGGTAGTCGATTCAATGCGTTTGCGCAGGCGCAGCCTGTTGTTGCTGGGCCTGTTGCTGCTGCATGAACAGCGCCTCGAAGTTGACCGGGTTCAGCAGCAGCGGCGGGAAACCGGCACGCGTCACCACGTCGGATACGGTTTCACGCAGATAGGGGAAAACGATATTGGGGCAGCCAATGCCCAGCACCATGGGCATCTGGTCGGCCGGCACATTCTGAATCCGGAAAACACCGGCCTGCGTGCATTCGACCAGAAACATGGTCTTGTCGCCGGCCTTGGCGGTGACGGTGACGGTGATGCTGGTGTGGAAAAGATCCTGGGCAAGCGCGCGGCTTTCGGTGGACAGGTTCACGTCCATCTTGGGCGCTTCGTGCTCCATGAAAATGGCTGGCGCGTTGGGCACTTCAACCGACAAATCCTTGACGTAAAGCTTTTCGATATTGAATACGGGGCCTTGCAGTTCGTCCGCCATGATGTCTCCCTGGATAAAAAAACCGACGCATCGCGCATCGATAAAGCCGGTATTCTAACCCGGCTTTAATGTACGCCCTGTGACGCCAGCCATGCCTTGAGGTTGCGGGCGTCGAGGGCGCCGGATTGGCGGGCGACCTCCTCGCCGTCGCGGTACAGCACCAGGGTGGGAATACTCTTGATATGCGCCCGCAACGACAGTTTGGGATGGGCTTCGGTTTCCACCTTGGCAAAGCGCACGCGTGTCGCCATCTCGGCAGCCACCTGTTTGAACACCGGAGCCATCATCTTGCACGGGCCACACCAGTCGGCCCAGAAATCCACCAGTACCGGCAGACCGGAGCGTTCAATGAAACGGTCGAAGCTTTCAGCCGTGAGATCGACGGGCGAAGCAGGCAGGAGCGGCGTACCGCATTGGCCGCATTGGGGGCCATCGGCGAGACGCGTCTCCGGCACACGGTTGATGGCGAGACAGCGAGGGCAGGCGAGTTCCATGGCGATGTCCTGATGACGCAATGCCTCTCACATGGAGCCGGGCGGGCCGTTTGCAAGCCCGGCTGCGCAGCGCTCAGCTGTTGAGCAGCGGCAGCAGCCTGCCTGCGGCGTCCAGCGCCGATGTGTCGTCAAAGCCACCGACGTGGGTATCGCCGATGAATACCTGCGGCACGGTGCGGCGGCCGGTTTTCGCGATCATTTCATCCTGCTTCTGCGGATCGAGGTCGATGCGGATTTTTTCGATCTCGGTCACGCCCCGGCTCTTCAGCAGGCGCTCGGCGGCCACGCAGTAGGGACAGACGGCGGTGCAGTACATCACGACTTTTTGCATGGTGCGTTCTCGTTCATTTCTTTTTGGCGAGGGGCAGATTGGCGCGTTCCCACGCCAGGATGCCGCCCGTGAGGTTGTAGACGGTGCTGAAGCCAGCCTTTTTCAGCTGCCCGCAGGCTCGTGCCGAGCGCGCACCGCTGCGGCAGTTGACGAGGATGGGCTTGTCCTTGAATGCATCGAGTTCGCCCAGCCGTTTACCAAGTTGACCGAGCGGGATGTGCTTGGCCTTGGGGATATGGCCCGATTCGAATTCGCTGGTTTCACGCACGTCGAGCACCAGCGCCTCGTCGTTGTAGAGCCGGGTCGCTTTCAGCGTGTCGGCCTGTTCGACGCCCGACAGCTTGCTGCCGATGAACGACCACAGCAACATGGCACCGGACACCACGGCCAGTGCGACGAGCATCCAGTTTGCCTGGAGGAATTGCGTGTCCATGCGCGCCCGATCAGAGACCGCAGCCCTGCTTGACGCCGGCTTTCTTCAGCATCATGTCCATTGGGCAAAAACGGGTGATGCCCGACTGGAACAGGTTGAAACCGACGAAGGCGGTGAACCACAGCCACGACACCTGCGTCATGTCGACGCTGCCGGAAAAATGCGCCAGCGCCAGCGAGAGCATGATGAAAAATCCGGCCACGATGCGGACGATGCGTTCGACGGTCATGATGGAACTCCTGTAAAAATCATTGACGGGAAAATTTGCGGTAATTGGCCGCGTAATACAGCACCGGAATGACGACCAGCGTCAACAGGGTGGAGACGAAAATGCCGAAGATGAGCGCAACCGCGAGGCCCGAGAAAATCGGGTCGTCGAGGATGAAGAACGCCCCCAGCATGGCGGCCAGGCCGGTCAGCACGATAGGCTTGGCGCGGGTGGCGCCGGCCTGGATCACGGCTTCCTGAAAGTCCATGCCGGCACGCGTCTGTTCGTTGATGAAATCAACCAGCAGGATCGAGTTGCGCACGATGATGCCGGCGAGCGCGATCATGCCGATCATCGAGGTGGCGGTGAACTGCGCCCCGAGGAGCGCATGGCCGGGCATCACGCCGATGATGGTCAAGGGAATCGGCGCCATGATGATGAGCGGCGTGAGATAACTCTTGAACTGCGCGACGACGAGAATGTAGATCAGGAGCAGGCCGACCGCGTAGGCAATGCCCATGTCGCGGAAAGTCTCGTAGGTGACCTGCCATTCGCCGTCCCACTTGAACGCAAAGCCGGCGTAGGGGTCGTCCGGCTGCTTGATGAAATACTCGGTCAGCGTGCCGCCTTCTTTCAGGGCCCGATCCTTGAGCTCGCCACGCATCTTGAACAGGCCATACAGCGGCGAATCGAGCACCCCGCCGGTATCGCCGACAACGAAGACGACGGGCAGCAGATCCTTGTGGTAGATGGTTTTTTCGCGTGCGGCGGGCACCACTTCAACCAGTTCGGACAGCGGCACCAGCTTGCCATTGTTGCCGCGCACGGTGAGCTTCAACAATTCGTCGATACTGCTCTGGCGCTCGGGGGGCAGGGTGATGCGCACCGGGATTTCGTACTTGGCCCCACTGCCGTGGATGGGCGTGACGTTTTCGCCGGACAGCCCCATTTTCATGGCGGCGACGACGTCCTTCTGCGCCACGCCGGCGACGGCGGCCTTGTTTTGCAGCACGCGCAGCACAAAGCGCTGGGCGTCGTCCTCGACGGTGTCGTCGATGGCGACAATGCCGTCGGTTTTTTCGAACACTTCCCGCACCTGCTTGGCGACGGCGATCTGTGCGTCGTAGTCCGGGCCGTAGATTTCGGCAACGATGGGCGACATCACCGGCGGGCCGGGCGGCACTTCGACGACTTTCACGTCGGCGCCGTGTTTCTGCGCAATGGCTTCGACCACGGGGCGGATCGCCTGCGCGATCTCGTGGCTTTTGCGGTTGCGCTGGTGCTTGTCGACGAGATTAACCTGCAGGTCGCCGACCTCGGGGCCGCTACGCAGGTAGTACTGCCGCACCAGGCCATTGAAGTTGATCGGCGCGGCGGTGCCGGCGTAGGCCTGGTAGTCGGTGACTTCCGGCGCCTGCCCCACGGCGTCGCCCATTTCGGCGAGCACTTGTGCGGTTTTTTCCAGCGGCGTGCCCACCGGCATGTCGACGATGATCTGGAATTCGGACTTGTTGTCGAACGGCAGCATCTTGAGGATGACCAGCTGCGCCGCCGGCAACGCAACCGAAACCAGGATCGCGGCAGCGATCCCCAGCCAGAGCTTGCGCCGGGCGCCCTTGCCTGCTGCACCGCGCAGGAACGGGGTGAGACGGGTGCGGAACAGCTTGAGCAGCTTGTCGTTTCCTGCTTCGGCGTGGCCGGGCGCCCCCTGTTTGATGAGCTTGAGCGCGAGCCAGGGCGTGACGATGAATGCGATCGCCAGTGAAATGATCATGCCGATCGAGGCATTGATCGGAATCGGGCTCATGTACGGACCCATCAGGCCGGAGACGAAAGCCATCGGCAACAGGGCGGCGATGACGGTCAGCGTGGCGAGGATGGTCGGGCCGCCGACTTCGTCCACCGCGCGGGGGATGATGGCTTCGAGCCCGTCGTGGTCGAGTCCCATCCGGCGGTGGATGTTCTCCACGACCACGATGGCGTCGTCGACCAGAATGCCGATGGAGAAGATCAGCGCAAACAGCGACACGCGGTTGAGCGTAAAGCCCCATGCCCACGACGCGAACAGCGTGGCGGCAAGCGTGAGCAGCACCGCCGCGCCGACGATCAGCGCCTCGCGCTTGCCGAGCGCGAACAGCACCAGCAGCACGACCGAGGCGGTGGCAAAGATCAGCTTCTGGATCAGCTTCTTGGCCTTGTCGTCGGCGGTGGCTCCGTAGTTGCGGGTGACGCTGACTTCGATGCCGTCGGGTAGCACGCTGTTTTCCAGCGCATTGACGCGTGCGATCACTTTTTCGGCCACATCGACCGCGTTCTCGCCCGGCTTCTTGGAAACAGCGAGTGTGACGGCGGGAAAAGTCTGGCCGACGTCTGTCTTGTCTGCACTGCCCGCGCCGGGGCCATGCCAGACGTAGCGCGCGGGCTGGTCGGGACCGGCGACGACCGTGGCGACGTCATTCATGTAAACCGGGCGGCCCTGCGAGACGCCAACCACCAGTTGCTTCACGTCGGCTGCGCCGGTGAGGAAGGTGCCCGTCTGGACAAGGATTTCCTGGTTGTTGGACACCAGCGTGCCGGAAGGCTGGGCAGCGTTGGATACCTGCAGGGCGTCACGGATGTCTTGGGCGCTGACGCCAAAGGCCGCCATGCGGTCAGGATCCATCATCACGCGCACCGCGCGGCCGGGCCCGCCAACGGTGGTGACTTCGCGCGTGCCGGCGATGCGTTTCAGCTCGATCTCGGCAGCATGCGCGGCCTGTTCAAGTTCATACGCGCCGCGTTCCGGGTCGCGTGTCCACAGGGTGACGGTGACGATGGGCACATCGTCGATGCCGAGCGGCTTGATGATGGGCTCGCCGACCCCGAGTTCGGGCGAGACCCAGTCGCGGTTGGCCTGGATGGTGTCGTAAAGCCTTACCAATGCCTGGGTGCGATCCTGGCCTACCAGGTACTGCACGGTCAGCACCGCCATGCCGGGTTTGGACACGGAATAGATGTGCTCGATGCCAGCGATCTGCGACAACACCTGTTCGGCGGGCGTGGCGACCAGCGCCTCCACATCCTTGGCCGACGCGCCGGGAAAGGGGATGAAGACGTTGGCCATCGTCACGTTGATCTGCGGCTCTTCCTCGCGCGGCGTGACGAGAATGGCGAACAGCCCCAGCAACGCCGCGATCAGCGCGATCAGCGGAGTGAGCTGGGAGGTGAGGAAAAAGCGGGCGATGCGTCCGGAGGGTCCCATGCGCGTCCCCGATCAGCGTTTGGCAGCGTTGGCGGCGCTTTTGGCGTAGATCGCCGCTTTCACCGGTTCGAGCGCTATCGTCTCGCCCGGATTCAGACCGGCCAGCACCTCGACCCGGCCGCGTGCGTCGGGTGTGCCCAGGCGCAGCTGCCGCAGGCTCACCTTGTCCTTGTCCACCACATAGACGGCCGTGATTTCCGAACGGCGCACCACGGCACTTGCGGGAATGATGAGT
>JAIWOL010000120.1 GCA_020216925.1 Thiobacillus sp.
TTGCGCGCACTGCCCATCGAGAAATGCGCACGCGCAAACATGCCCGGGATCACGCCGTCGAGATTGGTTGGCAGATCGATGCGCACCTTGACGGTGTGGGTGGCGCTGTCGGCGGCAGGCAGCACGGTCACACCGGTGGCCTCGATCCATTTGTTGAGCGAGGGGATTTCGACCGAGACACGCGGTGCCGCTTTCACTTCGGCCAGTTTGTACTGCGGAATGTTGGCAATGACGCGCATGTCCTTGGGGTCAAAGCCGGTCATCAGGGGTTTGCCAGGCGTGACCGTCTCACCCACTTCGACGTGACGCGCGGCTACCACGCCGGAAAACGGCGCGACGATGGTGGTGTAGCTCGACAGGGCGGCAGTCTGGCCAACCCCTGCCCGTGCGGCGCGGGCCGCAGCCTCGGCAGCGCGAAATTCCGATGTGGCGCGATCGAGGGCGGCCTGGCTGATGAATTTTTGCTGGAAAAGTTGCTGCTGGCGTTCGTAGTTGGCGCGGGCGTTGGCGAGGTTGGCGGCCGCCTGCGCCACCTGCGCCTGACTGCCGGCTACCGCGGCGCCGAGTTCCTGAGCAGACAGCCTGACGATGACCGAGCCTGCCTTCACGTAGTCGCCCGCGTCGAAATTCACTGCGGATACCCTGCCGGATACCTGGGCTGCAACAGTTGACTGCTTGACAGCTTCGACCGAGGCTTCGGTTGAGTACGCCGTATCCGCAGCCTGGTACTGCACGGGGGCTACAGCAAAAGGCAGGGCTGCCCAGGCTGAAGGGGCGACGAGGACGAGACTGGCGAGCAGGCGGGCAGGATTCAGCACGGGCACATCTCCATAAAATCGTTCATCAGAATATTCTAATTTATTATTTCAATCAAGCGCTTGGGAGCCGCTTTGAACGTCCGGGGCTTGTTCAGGCGCGAGTATGCCGCAGCGCGAAGCTGCAATCCATCCCGGCCGGCGATGAGCCGGACGCGGGGCGACAGAGGGGGGTGAGGTTTACTTGGAGAAACCGCAGAAGACGTCGCGCATCATGCCCAGGAGCTTGAGCGTGCGGGTGTCGCCCACCCGGTAGAACACGCGGTTGGCGTCCTTGCGGGTTCGCAGCACGCCCTTGTCCCGGAGGATGGCGAGATGCTGCGAGATATTGCTCTGCGAAGTGCCGACATTGTCGACGATGTCCTGCACGCTGACTTCTCGGTCGCCGAGCACGCAGAGGATTTTCAGTCGTAGCGGGTGGGACATGGCTTTCATCGCGCGCGAGGCCTGCTCGATATGTTCGTCCTTGTCCAGGAGATCCACTGCGTCCCAGTCTGCAGACATGTTCATTACCCCAATCCTGTTCGTGTAGTACCCTCGCGACCGACGATTATCCGACTGGATATCCGTGTCGAGCGGGAAGGAAATATAGATTTAGCAATCACGCATATATTAAAATATTCCCATAAAAACGCTTCGGGACATACACATTTTTTCATGAAGACCTTGCCGGTTCTCCTTATCATCCTCGACGGTTTCGGCTGTCGCGCCGAACGCGAGGACAACGCGATTGCGCAGGCCTGCAAACCGAATTTTGACCGGCTGTGGAAGGACAACCCGCACACTCTTATCCATGCCTCGGAAATGGAAGTCGGATTGCCGCGCGGGCAAATGGGCAATTCGGAAGTTGGCCACCTCAACATCGGCGCCGGCAGGGTGGTGTACCAGGAATTCACGCGCATCGACCGGGCCATCGAATCCGGTTATTTCTATACCAATCCGGCATTGTTGAACGCGGTGCACAAGGCGCGCGACAACAACAAGACGCTGCACCTTTTCGGCTTGTTGTCGGATGGGGGGGTGCACAGTCACGAAGCCCATTTCCACGCCATGCTCGAATTGGCGGCCCGCGAAGGCCTGCGCAAGGTTTGTCTGCACGTCTTCCTCGATGGCCGGGATACCCCGCCCAAGAGCGCGGAGATCTATCTGCGGCGGCTGGACGACAAAATCCGGCAAACCGGGGTCGGGCACGTCGCCACCATGATCGGCCGCTATTTTGCGATGGATCGCGACCGTCGCTGGCAGCGGGTCAAGGCGGCCTACGACCTGTTGACCCAGGGGCGCACGGAATTCTGGGCCGAGACCCCGCTGGTAGGTCTGGAAGCTGCCTACCGGCGCGGTGAAACCGATGAATTCGTCAAGGCCACAGCGATCCTGCCGCCGGACGGCAAGCCGGTAAAAATGGAGGACGGCGACGCTGTCGTGTTCCTGAATTTCCGTTCCGACCGAGCCCGCCAGCTTTCGCGCCCCTTTATCGAACCCGATTTTGCCGAATTCGAACGGGAGGTTACGCCCAGGCTGGCCACCTACTGCACCCTGACGGGCTACAGTGACGATTTCGATGTGTCGGTGGCCTTCCCGCCCGAGCGCATCAAGAACGGCCTAGGCGAATATGTCGCGAATCTCGGCCTGCGTCAGCTGCGCATTGCCGAAACCGAAAAATATCCGCACGTCACTTTCTTTTTCAATGGCGGCGAGGAAGTCTCCTTTCCGGGGGAAGACCGGGTGCTGGTGCCCTCGCCCGATGTGGCCACGTACGACCTCAAGCCGGAAATGAGCGCGTACGAAGTGACAGACAAGCTGCTCGCCGCGATCAACAGCAGGCAGTACAACCTCATCATCTGCAATTACGCCAACCCCGACATGGTCGGGCACACCGGCAATCTGCAAGCCGCGATCAAGGCCATCGAAACCGTGGATGCCTGTCTTGGCAAGGTGGTCGAGGCGCAGCTTGCGAATGGAGGCGAATTGCTGGTGACAGCCGATCATGGCAATGCGGAGATGATGCGCGACGTCGAAACGCATCAGGCTCACACCGCGCACACCATGAATCTGGTGCCTTTGATGTATATCGGACGTCGCCGCGCCAGCCTGGCCGATACCGGTGCGCTGGAAGATATCAGCCCCACGCTCCTCAAGATGATGGGCTTGCCGCAACCCCCCGAAATGACGGGGGAGTCGCTGATCCATTTCGAATAGGGTGAATGCCTGGTCTTGGATTGTTGCGCTGGCCCTGCTGTGCCCGCTGGCCGCGGGAGCCAACCAGGCGGAGCGCAAGCAAAGCGAACTGGATGCACTGAAATCGCGTCTGCAGACCCTGCAAAAGGAATTCCAGTCGACGCAATCGCATCGGCGTGAAGCGGCCGATGAACTGAAATCCACCGAACAGGCGGTGAGCGCAGCGGTGCGTCAGTTGCGCCAGATCGAAGCGGCGCGTCAACAAACCGAAAGCACACTGGGCGCCTTGAGGCGCCAGATCCAGGACCTGTCTGCCGACATCGAGGCTGGCCAGAGGCGTCTGGCGCATACCCTCAAAACCAGCCATCTGCGTGGCGAAGGCGATGCGTTGAAACATATCTTGAACGGCAGCGACCCCAATCAGACGGCGCGCGATCTGCGCTACCTTGCCGCACTCTCGCGCGCGCAACAGGCGCAGGTGGCGAAATTGCGTACGGACCTGGCCCGGCTTGCCGAACTGGAACAGCAGGCGGAAGAGAAAACCGCCGCACTGCAGCGACTGCGCACCGCCCGCGCCGCCGAGCAGGAAAGGCTGATGAACGAACGCCGCGCACGTGAGGCCCTGCTGCAAAAACTGTCGGCGCAGATTCAGCAGCAAGGTCGCGAAATCGAGACGCTGAAGCGCAACGAACGCGCGTTGACGCAATTGGTCGAGCGCCTGAACAGAGTCATGGCCGAGCAAGCGGCGCGCGCCGCGCAGAAAGCGCGGGAAGCGCGCAAGCCCGACAGGGAATCGGATGGGCGCGTCCGCAAGCCGGTGGCCGTGATCACGGCCACGCCCGAAGCCTTCCGGGCCGATCAGCCGTTTTCTCGGCTGAAAGGCAGTCTGAGGCTGCCCGTGGCCGGGGAACTCATGAATCGCTTCGGGGCTCCGAGAGAAGGCGGTGGGGTGAGCTGGAAGGGCCTTTTTATCCGCGCCGGACAGGGGAGTGCCGTGAAGGCGATTGCGGCGGGCCAGGTGGTGTTTTCGGATTGGCTGCGCGGGTTTGGCAACCTCATTATCATCGACCACGGTGAAGGCTACATGAGCCTATACAGCAATAATGAAAGTCTGTATAAGCAGGTGGGCGAACGGGTCCGGCCCGGTGATTCCATTGCTTCTGTGGGCAACAGCGGTGGTCAGCCCGATACCGGCCTGTATTTTGAGATGCGGCATCAAAGCCGCCCAGTTAACCCCATGCTTTGGGTGGAGTGAACATGACACGTCGAGAGAAAATGTCGAACAAGGCCAAATTCGTTCTGGTGGGGCTGGCGGGTTTGCTAGCCGGCGCCGCCTTGACAGTCAATCTCTCGGCGGTGGCAGACAAGGACGCGCAGACAGCGTTACCGGTGGAAGAATTGCGTGCATTTACCGACGTCTTTGCGCGTATCAAGAATGATTATGTCGAGCCTGTAGAAGACAAGAAACTGATCACCGAGGCGATCAACGGGATGTTGACCGGGCTGGACCCCCACTCGGCCTATCTCGATGCAGAAGGCTTCAAGGATCTCCAGGTGGGCACCCAGGGCGAGTTTGGCGGCCTGGGTATCGAGGTCGGCATGGAAGACGGCTTCGTGAAAGTGGTATCGCCCATCGAGGATACGCCGGCATTCAAAGCCGGCGTCAAGGCCGGCGACCTGATCGTCAAGCTCGACGATACCCCGGTCAAGGGCCTGACGCTGAATGATGCGGTCAAGCGGATGCGCGGCAAGCCGGGTTCCACCATCAAGCTCACCATTGTCCGCAAAGGCATTGACAAGCCGCTTGTGCTGACGCTGACCCGGGCGGTCATCAAGATTCGCAGCGTGAAGTCCAAACTGCTCGAGAACGGCTATGGGTACGTGCGCGTTACCCAATTCCAGGAGCACACCGGTGAGTTGCTGGTCGAGGCGCTGAACAAACTCTACAAGGACAACAAGGCACCCCTCAAAGGCCTGATCCTGGATTTGCGCAATGATCCCGGCGGCCTGCTGAATGGCGCCGTGGCCGTGACCGCTGCTTTCGTCAAACCGGATAGCCTGGTGGTGTATACCGAGGGCCGCACCGAAGACGCGAAGATGCGGCTGACGGCCAGCCGTGAGCATTACCTGCGCCCGATGCAAATCGATTACCTGAAGAACCTGCCGGAGGGTGTAAAGCAGGTACCCATGGTCGTGCTGGTCAACAGCGGTTCGGCTTCTGCATCGGAAATTGTTGCGGGTGCGCTGCAGGATCACAAGCGCGCGGTCATCATGGGCACGCGCACCTTCGGCAAGGGTTCGGTGCAGACCATTCTGCCGTTAGGCAACGGCACCGCGATCAAGCTCACCACCGCGCGCTACTTCACGCCCAATGGACGTTCCATCCAGGCCAAGGGCATCGAGCCCGATATCGTGATCGAAGACCCCGCCATGCCGGAAAACGATGATGGACTTGGCGTGCGCGAAGCCGATCTGGACAAGCACCTGTCCAACCCGGCTGGTGAAAAAGCCCCTTCGGTGACCGAGAAAAAAGCTGATGAAGCGGTGAAACCCGCACCGTCTGCCAAACCGGCCGAGAGCAAGGACAAAAAACCGGCTCTGCTCGAACCGGGCGAGATCGTCTCCAAAAACGATTTCCAGGTAAATCAGGCGCTCAATTTGCTGAAAGGCTTGCAGATACTCCAGAATCGCTGACCGGCTCCGCGCTGGCCGCCCGGCTATACTGAAGTGGCTGTGTTGGAGGAGTAATGCGTCCGTGTGACCTCGAAAAAAGCCGGGAAATAGTGTTTCACCCCCTGCCCCCCGGGCAGGCGGAGCGCGCCTTGGCTTTGCTTGAAGGTCTGGAGGGATTGACTGTCTGCCGGGGCAGTCGCCCCAATGCCGTAGTGGTGGGCTACCACGTGTGCGAATACACACTGGAAGGTCTGGAATCGGCGTTGACCAGCCAGGGATTCCACCTCGACGGCAGTCTGGTCAGCAGACTCCGGCGCGCGCTGGCCTACTTTTGCGAGAGCGTGCAAAGGCGCAATGTCGCCGTGAACGAACCGGATATCAAATCGCAGCAGGCGTTCATGAAAGTCTATGACCGCCACTTGCATGGCGACCGCGACGAAACCCCTGAAGAATGGCGCGGCTACAAGTAGTCGCCATGTTTGCTTGATGCTGGACGACTCCCAGCTGCTCCGGTACAGCCGTCACATCCTGCTGCCCGAAATAGGCATCGAGGGTCAGTCACGTCTTGTCCGTGCCGGCGTGCTGGTGATCGGCGCGGGGGGGCTGGGCTGCCCCGCTGCGCTCTATCTCGGGGCATCGGGTGTGGGGCGGCTTGTCTTGGCCGACGGGGATGTCGTCGATTTGACCAATTTGCAGCGGCAGATTGGTCACGACACCGCGGCAATCGGCGACAGCAAGGCCCATTCGCTCGCGCGCAGTGTGCGCGCCCTCAACCCCGGCGTTTCTGTCGAACCCCTTGCCCGTAACTTGTCAGGGGCAGACCTTGAAACGATTGTCGGCACGGTCGATCTGGTCGTTGATGCATCGGACAATTTTGCGACCCGGCATGCCATCAACCGTGCCTGTGTGCTCCGCGGCAAGCCGCTGGTCTCTGGCGCGGCAATCGGATTTTCGGGGCAGGTGGCGGTGTTCGACACGAGGCATCCTCGCGCACCCTGTTACCACTGCCTGTTCCCGGAGATGGCAGACGAACCTGAATTGCGCTGCGCGGAGTCTGGCGTGCTGTCTCCCCTGGTGGGGATTGTGGGCGCCATGCAGGCCGCCGAGAGCTTGAAGCTTCTGGCCGGAACGGGAGAGCCCTTGACCGGGCGTTTACTGTTGTGGGACGCCCTGCGAGCCGAGGTGCGGGTGGTCAAAATCCCACGCGACCCGGACTGCCCGGTGTGTGGTCAGCGCGTCGCTCAGGCCGGATGAACGGCGAGCAAACGCGCAGTCAAAATTTCGATGTCGCCGCCCGGGGCGCGCGTGAAGCCGCTTTTGGCAAACTGATGCCAGCGGCCCACGACAGTGCAGAGAAGAAGATTGGCGAGAGGCGCACTGCACTCGGCCGAGGGATCGCCGGCAAGACGAAGACATTGACGCAACTGTGCTTCGAGTCGGTCATGCAGCTGATTGATCCGTTTCTGCAAGCGCTCGTTCTCGTGAACCAGCGCTTCTCCAATCAGTACGCGCGTCATGCCCGGATTTTTCGCGGCAAAGTTCAACAGCATGGCCAGAATGGCTTCAGCCTGGGCGATGTATGAAGAAGTGTCGGCCGTGATGCGCGCGATCAGTCCGAACAGGGTTTGTTCGATGAACTCGATCAGGCCTTCGTACATCTGTGCCTTGCTGGAAAAGTGCCGGTACAGCGCAGCTTCCGACACGCCAATGCGGGCAGCGAGCGCGGCCGTGGTGATTTTTTCCGGCTGTGGCTCCTGCAGCATGGCGGCGAGCGTTTGCAGAATTTGCAGACGGCGCTCGCCGGGTTTCCTGGCTTCCCCTTCCATCGATCATCCTTGTCGTTTTCGTGACCGGATTATCGGCGAAATTGGAAAATTTTGGTGGGCCTGCACGGACTTGAACCGTGGACCAAGGGATTATGAGTCCCCTGCTCTAACCAGCTGAGCTACAGGCCCGGGTGAAAGTATCCGGCTTATTGCTCCCCGCTACCGACAAAGCTCTTCAGCTTTTCTGAACGGCTGGGGTGACGCAGCTTGCGCAGGGCTTTGGCTTCGATCTGGCGGATGCGCTCACGGGTGACGTCGAACTGCTTGCCGACCTCTTCCAGCGTGTGGTCGGTGTTCATTTCGATGCCGAAGCGCATGCGCAGCACCTTGGCTTCGCGCGAGGTCAGGCTATCCAGCACTTCGCGGGTGGCGTCGCGCAGGTTGGCGTAAATCGCCGAATCGTCGGGCGAGAGTGTGCTCGAATCTTCGATGAAGTCGCCCAGATGCGAATCCTCGTCGTCGCCGATCGGCGTTTCCATGGAGATCGGCTCCTTGGCAATCTTCATGATCTTGCGGATTTTGTCTTCCGGCATTTCCATCTTGATCGCCAGTGTCGCGGGGTCGGGTTCGATGCCGGTTTCCTGAAGAATCTGGCGGCTGATTCGGTTCATTTTGTTGATCGTTTCGATCATGTGCACCGGGATACGGATGGTGCGCGCCTGATCGGCGATCGAGCGGGTGATGGCCTGACGGATCCACCACGTCGCATAGGTCGAGAATTTGTAGCCGCGGCGGTATTCGAATTTGTCGACCGCCTTCATCAGGCCGATGTTGCCTTCCTGGATCAGGTCGAGGAATTGCAGGCCGCGGTTGGTGTATTTCTTGGCGATGGAAATGACCAGCCGCAGGTTGGCCTCGATCATCTCGCGCTTGGCGCGGCGCGCCTTGGCCTCGCCAGTGGACATTTGCTTGTTGATGTCCTTGAGGTTCTTGATCGGCAGGCCGACGCGATCCTGCATGGCGATCAGCGCTTCCTGATGCGCCTTGATTTCGTATTGCAGACGGGCGAGCGTCGAGCAGTAGCCTTTTTTGGCGGCGATTTCCTTGTCCAGCCAGGCAAGATTGGTTTCGTTGCCGGGGAAGGACTTGATGAAGTGCGCGCGCGGCATGCCGGAGCGGTTGACGCAAAAGTCCATGATCTTGCGCTCGTGCGAACGGATTTCTTCCACCGCGTTGCGAATCTGTTCGCAGAGATTGTCCACCTGGCGAACCGAAAAGCGGATCGCCATCAGCAACTCGGTCACTTCGTTCTGCGCCTTCAGGTGCTGCGGACTGCCGAGGCCGTATTTGGCGTGGGCGCTCTGTGCCTTTTTGTATGCCTTGCGGATGTACTCGAACTGCGCGAGCGCCTCGGCCTTGAGCTGGGCGAGATTGGCAGCGGCGACAGCGGCGCTCGCATCTTCGTCCTCTTCTTCGTCTTCGGCGACTTCTTCGACTTCTGCCTCCTCGTTATCAGAGGCTTCGGCCTCGACTTCCACAAACCCGTCAATCAGTTCGTCGATGCGCAGCTCGTCTTTTTCGACTTGAGCGGCCATGTCGAGAATCTGCTGGATGGTGAGCGGGCACGAGGAAATGGCCTGCACCATGTGGCGCAGACCTTCCTCGATGCGTTTGGCGATCTCGATTTCGCCTTCGCGGGTGAGCAGGTCGACAGAGCCCATTTCGCGCATGTACATGCGCACCGGGTCGGTGGTGCGGCCAAATTCGGAATCGACGGTGGTCAGCGCCTGCTCGGCTTCGGCGACGACATCTTCGTCGGCCACGGCGGGCGCGGCTTCCTGCATGAGCAGGGTTTCAGCGTCCGGCGCTTCGTCGTAGACCTGGATGCCCATGTCGTTGATCATGCTGATCACGCCTTCGATCTGGTCGGCGTCCAGCACCTCGTCGGGCAGGTGGTCGTTGATTTCGGCGTAGGTCAGGAATCCCCGTTCCTTGCCCAGGATGATCAGGTTCTTGAGCTGGGTGCGACGGGCTTCGGCCTCGACCGGGGTCAGCTCCTTGGTAGTGATGAGCGCTTCGGGTTTTTTGGCACCACCGCCCGGTTTTCTTCCACGTACTGCCACAGGGATTCTCCGCTCAGGTTTTCTGGCAAGCCGCGCACGGCCAGACCAGAAAAATCTTTCAAAAACCGGGCATTATACTGCAAGCCCGGTCATTGTCTTGACATTTTCTGCAAGCTAAGACCGTGCCAGTTCGGTCAATTCGGCATGTTCTGCCGCGCTCAGGCTGGATAGCGGGCGTGCAGCCAGCTCTGCCATTCTGCGGCGCCGCCAGTCGGCACGAATCTGCTTGATCGCACCGTCGAACTCCGTGTTCCAGTCCCATTGCTCGTCGGTGACCAGCAGATCGATCATCAGTTCATCGATGAACGTGGCCAGCGGGCTGCCACGTGCTGCCTCGGCCAGCATGGCGGGGTGCTTGTCCGGGCCCTGTGCCGGCAGCCATTCTGCCAGTTCGCGCAGGGGGTGACTCATTGGGTCATTCGGATCGAACCAGCGCGTATCGACT
>JAIWOL010000121.1 GCA_020216925.1 Thiobacillus sp.
ACACCTTCGGTGCCTTCCGGGGCAACCGGGTTGTAGAAGCCGACGCGCTCGATGAAGCGGCCGTCGCGACGGCAGCGCGAGTCGGCGACCACCACGTTATAGAAAGGGCGGTTTTTGGCGCCGCCGCGCGAAAGACGAATAACGACCATGATTCAACCCACCGGGAAACGGAGAAAACCGCGAATTATACCCAAAAAGTCCAGCTTTGCCAGAGGCTTGGCTCAGCGCGTGCCGGGCAACATCCCTTTCATGCCCCGCATCATCTTGGACAGGCCGCCCTTGCCCATCATTTTCATCATTTTCTGCGCCTGTTCGAACTGGTTGAGGAGTTTGTTCACTTCCTGCACCGGCACGCCGGCACCCGCAGCGATGCGGCGTTTACGGCTGGCCTTGAGGATTTCCGGTTTGCGGCGTTCCTGGGGGGTCATGCTGTTGATGATGCCTTCGACGCGGTTGATGGCCTTTTCGTCGGCCGCCGCCGGCACGGCCATGCCGGCGGCGCCTGGCAGTTTGTCCATCAGCGCCGACAGGCCGCCCATTTTCCGCATCTGCTGGATTTGCGCCTTGAAATCCTCCAGGTCGAAATCCTTGCCTTTTTTGACCTTGTCGGCGAGTTTCCTGGCCTCGGCCAGGTCGACGCTGTCCTTGGCCTGTTCGATCAGCGAGAGCACGTCGCCCATGCCGAGGATGCGCTGCGCCATGCGTTCGGGGTGGAAGGCTTCCAGGCCGTTCGGTTTCTCGCCCACGCCGACGAATTTGAGCGGCTTGCCGGTGATCTGCCGTACCGACAACGCCGCGCCCCCGCGCGCGTCGCCGTCGAGTTTGGTCAGTACCACGCCGGTGAGCGGCAGCGCCTCATTGAAGGCGCGGGCAACGTTGACCGCGTCCTGGCCCTGCATGGCATCGACCACAAACAGGGTTTCCACTGGCTTGACCGCGGCATGCAGCGCCTTGATCTCGTGCATCATCGCCTCGTCGATCGCCAGCCGGCCAGCCGTGTCCACGATCAATACGTCGTAGAACTGTTTGCGGGCGTGATCCTGCGCAGCGGTGACGATTTTCAGCGGTTCGCGCACGTCGCCGGCTTCGAAAAAAGCGACGTCAAGCTGTTTGCCGAGCTGGCGGAGTTGGTCGATGGCCGCCGGCCGGTAAACGTCGGCCGAGCAGAGCAGGACTTTTTTCTTGCGGTTTTTGAGCAGCAGCGCGAGCTTGCCGGAGGTTGTTGTCTTGCCGGAACCCTGTAGGCCGGCCATGAGGATGACGGCAGGGGGGGTTGCTGCAAGGTTGAGGTCGGCATTCGCCCCACCCATGAGCCGGGTCAGTTCTTCATGGACCACCCCGATCAGCGCCTGGCCTGGCGTGAGGCTGGTCAGCACCTCCTGTCCAAGCGCGCGGGTTTTTACGGATTCGATGAAGCTCTTGACCACGGGCAAAGCCACGTCGGCCTCCAACAGAGCAAGCCGGACCTGACGCAGCGTGTCCTGCACGTTGGATTCGGTGATACGGGCCTGTCCGCGCAGGGTTTTGACGACGCCGGCAAGGCGTCCGCTGAGGTTTTCTAGCATGGTTTCCTTGTTGCGGGTAAAGGCGGCATGGATAATGAACCGCTGAGCTCATCGCCATTTTAACGAATGTCCCCCTTTCTGCTGCTTACTTTTGCCGTGAGCGCTCTTTACCTCTGGTCGGCCTGGCGGTTGCGGTCGGCTGCCGCAACCCTGTCCGTCTGCACGGTCTTGCCACTGGCACTGTTGGCCCATGGGGCGCTGCTCTATCATGCTGTGCTGGGAGGGGGCGACATCCGCCTGGGTTTTGGCAGTTCATTGTCGGCGATAGGCTGGCTGACGGCACTGATTTACTGGCTGGCCAGCCGGGGGGCGCCGCTGGCGGGCCTGCAGTCCTGGGTGAGCGGCCTGGCCGCATTCACGGTGTTGGCCCTGGCCTTGTTCACGGAAAATCATGTCATTCCCAACTCTCAGGCGCTGGCTTTGCGTGCGCACCTCGCTGTGGCCTTTTTGGCCTACGGCTTGCTGGCTGTGGCGGCGTTGCATGCTGTCTTGATGACCATGCTGGAAAAACAGCTGCACCGCAAGGCCGGTTTGCAGGAGGGCGCGCCGCCGTTGCTGACGCTGGAGGCCATGCTCTTCCGCACGCTGGGCGCGGGTTTCGTGTTGCTGACCCTGGCCGTCGGCAGTGGCGTGTTTTTTTCTGAAGAGCTGTTTGGCACGCCGCTGCAATTTACCCACAAAATCGTGTTTGCGGTTCTGTCCTGGCTGGTGTTCGGCGGCTTGCTGGTAGGACGCCATTATCGCGGCTGGCGCGGGCGAACCGCCTTGATCTGGACGATTACCGGCTTTACCCTGCTGCTGCTGGCCTATCTGGGCACACAGTTCGTGCTGGAAGTGCTGCTGGGACGCTGAGCGTCGGTCCGTCCAGGTGGAATCACTCTCGATTACAACCCTGTTTGCCCTGTTGGGCGGCTTGCTGTTTATCTCTGCGTGTTTTTCTGCGTCCGAGACCGCGATGATGGCGATCAATCGTTATCGCCTGAAACATGCGGCCGAGATGGGGCAACGGGGGGCGCAGCTGACAGAGGCGCTGCTGAATCGCACGGACAAGCTGCTGGGCGTGATTTTGCTGGGCAACAATCTCGTCAATATTGCAGCGGCGACGTTATCGACGATCATTTCCATCAGGCTGTTCGGCGAGTCGGACGTTGCGCTGTCGGTTGCCACGCTGATCCTGACGTTTCTGATCCTTGTCTTCAGCGAGGTCACACCCAAGGTGCTCGGGTCTTCCTATCCTGAGCGTGTCGCCTATCCCGCAGCGTATCTGCTGACACCGCTGTTGAGACTGGCGTACCCGATCGTGTGGTTCGTCAACCTGTTCGTGCAGGGCATCCTCAAAATACTCAGGATCAAGCCGCCTGGCCCGGGCCAGGGCACCAGCCTGGGGCTGGAGGAGTTGCGAACCATCGTGCTCGAATCGTCGGGCAGGTTGCCGCGCGAACACTATCGCATCCTGATGAATCTGCTGGACCTGGAAGACATTACGGTCGACGACGTGATGACGCCCCGTAGCCAGATTGAAGCGGTAGACCTGGCCGACGAGCCGGAACGCCTGCGTCAGCAGCTGTCGACCAGCCACCATACGCGTCTCGTCGTGCAACAGGATTCTCTCGATACGGTGCTGGGCGTACTGCACATCCGGCGCGTGCTCCATGCGCTGACAGGCGAAAATCTGGATCCCGCGATGTTGCGAGAGAATCTGGAGGAACCTTACTACGTACCTGCCGGCACGCCGCTCTTTACCCAATTGAATAATTTCCAGCGCGGCCGCAAGCGGCTGGCGCTGGTTGTCGATGAATACGGCGAACTTCAGGGACTGGTGACGCTGGAAGATCTGCTGGAAGAAATGGTCGGCGAATTCACGACCCAGGCCCCCTCCGATGTCGGCTACCTGCGGCGCGATGCGGACGGCAGCTGGCTGGTCGAAGGGGGGGTTTCCCTGCGCCATCTCAACAGCAAGCTTGGGCTCGATCTGCCGCTGGATGGCCCCAAGACGCTCAATGGCCTGTTGCTGGAGCATTTCGAGGACATTCCCGAGGCGGGGGTGAGTATCAAACTCGGGGACGTGCCGGTTGAAATTGTGCAAACCCTGGACAGGGCGGTCAAAATGGCGCGCATTCTGCCGCCCCGGAAAATGTCGGCGACAGGGGGCGACTCAATTTAACCGGAAGATTGCCGTTATGGCCTGTGATATCGGGTTCCGGTAGCGATGGGGCCCAGGCGATAATCTCAACAGGATAGGGTCAGGAACCAGCTTATGGCCGCTGTGACAAATGGTATCAATCTAGCCGGACTGGCGCGCGCCATGGTGAACCACGGCTGGCTGTCGGAAGACGAGGCGCTGAGCGCGTGTAAACGCGCAGGGCAGACGGGTGACTCGTTTGTTACCGAGCTGGTTCGCAGCAAACGGTTCAAAGCAGAACAGATCGCTGAATTTGCCGCCGTGTCCTTTGGCTATCCCCTGCTGGATCTGGGTGCCCTGGATGCGGATGCCATGCCCCAAGGTCTGCTGGACCCCGGGCTGATGCAGAAGCGCCGTGTGGTGGCGCTTTACCAGCGCGGGAACAAACTATACGTGGGCACATCCGATCCTACCCAGCTTCAGGCGATCGATGATGTGAAGTTTCAGACGGGCCAGATTGTCGAGACTGTGGTCGTCGAAGACGACAAGCTGGGTAAGTTGATCGAAAAGTTGGGGGAAGCGGCCAATAAGCTTGATGACCTCATCAATGTAGAGGACCTGGACTTCGATTTAAACCCCGAGGAGAGCACGTCCCAGCCGGATGCCGGCAGCATCGAAATCGGCGATGCACCCGTGGTGCGCTACTTGCAGAAGATCATGCTCGATGCCATCAACGCTGGCGCATCGGATATCCACTTCGAACCCTACGAAAAGTTCTACCGTATCCGTTACCGGCGAGACGGCATCCTCTACGAAGTCGCACAGCCGCACATGGCGATCAAGGACAAGCTTGCTTCTCGCATCAAGGTGCTGTCGCGTCTGGATATATCGGAAAAGCGGGTGCCGCAGGATGGACGGATGAAAATGGTGCTTTCCAAGTCGCGCGCCATCGACTTCCGCGTCAGCACGCTCCCCACGCTGTACGGTGAAAAAATCGTCATGCGTATTCTGGATCCCGGCAGCGCGCAGCTTGGAATCGATGCGCTGGGGTATGAGCCCTGGCAGAAAGAACTGCTGCTCAATGCCGTGCAGCGTCCTTACGGCATGGTGCTGGTAACCGGTCCCACGGGGTCGGGTAAAACCGTTTCGCTCTACACCTGTCTGAATATCCTCAATAAGCCGGATGTCAATATATCGACCGCGGAAGATCCGGCGGAAATCCAGCTGCCGGGCATCAATCAAGTCAACGTCAACGACAAGGCCGGCCTGACGTTTTCTGCCGCGCTGAAATCCTTCTTGCGTCAGGACCCCGATGTCATCATGGTGGGGGAAATCCGCGATCTCGAAACAGCGGATATCGCCATCAAGGCTGCGCAGACCGGCCACATGGTCATGTCGACCCTGCACACCAACGATGCCCCCGGCACGCTCACCCGACTGTTGAACATGGGAGTGGCGCCGTTCAACGTCGCATCCTCGGTAATCCTGATCACGGCGCAGCGCCTGGCGCGCCGACTGTGCAACTGCAAACAGCCGGCGGATATCCCGCGCGAGGCCCTGCTGGCCGCCGGCTTCACCGACGAGCAGCTCGACGGCAGCTGGAAGCCCTACAAACCGGTTGGGTGCGAAATTTGTGGTGGTACGGGCTACAAGGGACGGGTCGGCATCTATCAGGTCATGCCGATTACCGATGCCATGACCCGCATCATCCTCAAGGGTGGCAATGAATCGGATATCGCGGACCAGGCCAAACGCGAAGGTGTGCTCGATCTGCGTCAGGCGGGGCTGCTCAAGGTCAAGGCTGGCCTTACCTCGCTTGAAGAGGTTGAGGCCGTTACCAATCTATAAGGACCATTCCAATGGCAACTGCGGCAAAGGGAATCAAGGAAGCCACCTTCCTCTGGGAAGGCATGGACAAGCGTGGCAAGAAGGTTAAAGGCCAGATGATGGCCGGAGGCGAGGCCATGGTGAACAGCCTGCTGCGCAAGCAGGGCATCACTGTCACCAAGGTCAAAAAACAGAGCGCCCTGTTCGGCGGGAGCAAAAAAATCACCGACAAGGACATCACGCTGTTCACACGCCAATTGGCGACCATGATGAAAGCCGGGGTGCCCTTGTTGCAGTCGTTCGAGATCGTGGCGCGCGGGCATTCCAACCCGTCGGTGCAGCGCCTGCTCATGGAAATCAAGGCCGACATAGAAAAAGGCAGCAGCCTCACCCAGGCTTTTGGCCGGCACCCCAAGTATTTTGACAGCCTGTTCTGCAACCTCGTGGGGGCAGGCGAAGCGGCCGGTATTCTGGAGGCAGTGCTGGAGCGGCTGGCGATTTACAAGGAAAAAATTCTTGCGATCAAAAGCAAGATCAAGTCAGCGCTTTTTTATCCGGTTTCGATCATCGTCGTGGCCTTTGTGATTACGGCCATCATCATGATTTTTGTGATCCCGGCGTTTAAGGATCTGTTCACCAGTTTTGGCGCGGACCTGCCTGGCCCCACGCTGGTGGTCATGGCGATATCCGATTTCTTTGTGAAATGGTGGTGGGCGATTTTTGGTGCGATCGGAGCCGGGCTGTATGGCTTTTTCCAGGCCTGGCGGCGTTCGAAAAAAATGCAGATGACGATGGACAGGCTGTTGTTGCGCCTGCCTATTTTCGGGCCGGTCATCGAAAAGGCCACAATCGCGCGCTGGACCCGCACGCTGTCTACGATGTTTGCCGCCGGGGTGCCGCTGGTTGAGGCGCTTGATTCGGTTGGTGGCGCATCCGGCAATCAAGTGTTCGTCGAGGCGACAAACAAAATCCGCAGCGAGGTGGCAACCGGTACGTCGCTGACGGTCGCCATGCAGAATACCGGCAAGTTCCCGAATATGGTTTTGCAGATGACGGCAATTGGCGAGGAGTCAGGTTCGCTCGATGCGATGCTGGGCAAGGTGGCCGATTTCTTCGAGGCCGAAGTTGACGATGCCGTGGAGGCGCTGTCCAGCCTGATGGAGCCGATCATCATGGTGGTGCTGGGTACCCTGATCGGCGGGATGGTCATCGCCATGTACCTGCCGATCTTCAAGATGGGCTCGGTCGTTTGATGAATATGCTGTTCGCCGAACCAGCCCTGTTCGCCGGGCTGGTTTTTTTATTGGGCCTGCTGGTCGGCAGTTTTCTCAATGTCGTCATCCATCGCCTGCCGAAGATGATGGAGGCCGAATGGCAGGCGCAGTGTGCCGAACTGCGGGGCGAGGAACCCGCGATGGCTGCCCCCTACAACCTGGCCACGCCGCGTTCGGCGTGCCCGGCTTGCGGGCACAGGCTCACCGCCCTGGAAAACATTCCGATTCTCTCCTGGCTGGCGCTGCGGGGGCGCTGTGCCTCTTGTGGCGCTGACATCGGCAAACGCTATCCGCTGGTCGAGTTGCTGACCGGCCTGCTCTCCGCTGCGGTCGCCTGGAAATGGGGGGGGAGCCTGGAGACGCTGGGCGCGCTGTGCCTGGTCTGGACCCTGATTGCGCTGGCCTTTATCGATTTCGACACGACCCTGCTGCCGGACAGCCTGACCCTGCCGCTGGTCTGGCTCGGACTGCTGTTCAACCTGTATGGCCATTTCACCCAATTGCAGGATGCGGTGATCGGCGCGGCCGCCGGTTATCTTGTGCTGTGGTCGGTCTACTGGCTGTTCAAGCTCGTCACCGGCAAGGAAGGCATGGGGTATGGTGATTTCAAGCTGCTGGCAGCCATCGGGGCGTGGCTGGGCTGGCAGATGTTGCCGGTGACGATCCTGTTTTCCTCGGTTGTGGGGGCGGCTGTCGGTATCGCGATGGTGCTGTTGGTCAAACACGACAGGCGCGCGCCCATCCCCTTCGGCCCTTATCTGGCGGGTGGCGGTCTGATCGCGCTGTTCTTCGGTGCGGAGCTGACCCAGGCCTATCTCGCCCGGTTCTGATGTTCGTCGTTGGGCTTACCGGCGGAATTGGCGCGGGCAAGTCCGCGGTCTCCGAACGTTTTGCCCGCTTGGGCGTGCCTGTGGTCGATACGGATGTCATCGCGCGCGAGTTGACGGCACCCGGCGGCGAGGCCCTGCCGTCGATTCGGGAGGCCTTTGGCGGCAGCGTGTTTACCCAGGCCGGCGAACTGGACCGGGCGGCATTGCGGCGTCAGGTTTTTGCAGATCCGGCGGCGCGCGCAAGGCTGGAAACCATCCTGCACCCCCGCATACGCCATATTGCCGGACAGAGACTGGCGGCGCTCGATGCGCCGTATGCATTGCTCGTGGTGCCCTTGCTGCTTGAAACCGGCGCCTACGCCGATCTTGTGCAGCGCACGCTGCTCGTCGATTGTCCGGAAACGATGCGCGTCGAGCGTGTCATGGCGCGCAGCGCGCTCACCCGCTCAGATATCGAAGCCATCGTGGCTGCGCAGTGGCGTGATGACGAGCGGCGTGCCGCGGTCGATGACAGACTCGACAACGCAGGCGGCATGGAAGCTCTCGATGCTGCCGTCACCGCGCTGCACACTCGCTATCTCGAGCTGGCCCGGGCCGCAGCCGGGCTTTGAAATTCGGCTCCAAGCGGCGACAATGCGGCGAAAACAGCCAGACATCCCGGCGTGATCCACTACGAATATCCTCTCTCCGAACGTATCCGCACCCTGCTGCGGCTGGAAGACCTGTTCGAGCGTTTCGACGCATTTACTGCATTACCCTTGCAGCAGGCGCATCACGCCGCGCTGCTGACCCTGTTCGAGCTTGCCGAAGTGGCGGCACGGGCCGACCTGAAGACCGACCTGTTGCAGGAACTGGACCGGCAAAAATCCACGCTGGACGCCTTGCGTGATAATCCGCGCGTGGAAAAGGGCAGGCTGGAATCGGTACTGGCCGGCATGGAAACCGCCCACCAGGGCATCCACCAGTTGCCGGGCAAGATCGGCCAGCATTTGCGTGACGACGACTGGCTGATGACGATCAAGCAGCGTGCCTGCATACCCGGCGGCATGTGCGAATTCGACCTGCCGTCCTACCATCACTGGCTGCACCGGGATGTCGAGGCGCGCAAGCGCGAACTGCGCGCCTGGCTTGCACCTTTCGCGCCGATCCGTTCGGCTGTCGAAATCGTGCTGGGGCTGTTGCGGGACAGCGGCCAGCCGGAGATGCAGCATACCGATAACGGCAGCTATCAGCGCATGCTCGAATCGCGCAACCCCCATCTGATCCGGGTGACGCTGACGGACGCCGTGCCCTGCGTACCGGAAATATCGGCCAACAAATACATGCTCAATATCCGCTTCGTGCATGTGGGCGGGGGGCAGGTTCGCACCTGTGCCGAGCTGCCGATCGATTTTGATCTGACGTTCTGCGCGCTGTGAAACCGCCCGTGGTCGCCTGCCCTACCTGTCGCGCGGCGGTAAGCTGGACTGCGGAAAACAGGTGGAAACCTTTTTGCAGCGAGCGCTGCAAGCTCATCGACCTAGGGCACTGGGCAACCGAAAAATATCGTGTGCCGGCCGGGTCCTCCCCCAAGGGCGAGCCCCCGTCAGACGAGGGCGATCGGCCGCAGTAAGGCTTATTTTTTGTAGGTTTTGACGCCGGCGGGGGTGCCGAGCAGCAGCACGTCGGCGCCGCGCCGCGCGAACAGGCCGTTCGTCACGACGCCGGCAATGTGATTGATGGCAGTCTCCAGCGACACCGGGTCGACGATGGACAGACCGTGCACGTCGAGGATGAGGTTGCCGTTGTCGGTGATGAAACCTTCACGCAGGCGGGGCTGGCCGCCCAGCTTCGCCAGCTCGCGCGCCACATAGGAACGTGCCATCGGAATCACTTCCACTGGCAGCGGGAATTTGCCGAGCACGCCGACCAGCTTGGATTCGTCCGCGATGCAGATGAACTGCTTGCTCGCCGCCGCCACGATTTTCTCGCGCGTCAGCGCCCCGCCGCCGCCCTTGATCATGGCGAAGTGCTCGGTGATTTCGTCGGCACCGTCTACGTAGATTTCGAGTTCGCCCACGTTGTTCAGATCCAGCACCTGAATGCCGTGGTTTTTCAGGCGCGTTGCAGTGGCTTCAGAACTGGCCACGGCGCCGTCGATGCGGCCCTTGACCTCGGCCAGGGCGTCGATGAAATAGTTGGCGGTGGAACCTGTACCCACGCCGATGATGCCGTTTTTTGCGTATTCCACCGCAGCGCGTGCCACGGCCTGCTTCATTTCGTCTTGCGTCATGATGTCTTCGTCCGTTTCGAGTAGCCAGCTAAGATAGCGGCATCGCAGCCATTTATCAAACCCGGTCATGAGCCAGCCAGACGACTATCTCGAACGCATCCTCACCTCCC
>JAIWOL010000064.1 GCA_020216925.1 Thiobacillus sp.
GCGTTTACGACGTGGCGGTGGAATCCCCGCTCGATGTCGCCCACAATCTATCGCGCCGGCTCGATAACCAGGTTTTGCTGAAGCGGGAAGACTTGCAGCCGGTGTTTTCGTTCAAATGCCGCGGCGCCTACAACAAAATGGCCAAGCTGAAACCGGCGCAGCTCGTCCGCGGCGTGGTGGCGGCCTCGGCCGGCAACCACGCGCAGGGCGTGGCGCTGGCGGCGCAGAAACTGGGGGTGCGGGCCAGCATCGTGATGCCGGCGACCACCCCCAGGATCAAGGTCGATGCCGTCGCGGCACGCGGCGCCCAGGTGATCCTGCACGGCGACAACTACGATGAGGCCTGCGCCCACGCCACACAACTGGCGAAGGAGGCCCGCGCCACTTTCGTCCATCCCTACGACGATCGCGATGTCATCGCCGGCCAGGGCACCGTGGCGATGGAACTGCTGCGCCAGCATCCGGGGGCGATTCATTCGGTTTACATCCCGGTGGGCGGCGGCGGACTCATCGCCGGCATGGCTGCCTACATCAAGCGTCTGCGGCCGGAGGTCCGGGTCGTCGGCGTCGAGCCCGAGGACGCCGATGCGATGGCGCGGTCGCTGTGCAAGGGGGATCGCATTACCCTGTCGCGCGTCGGTATCTTTGCCGACGGCGTCGCGGTGAAAAAGGTCGGCAAGGAAACCTTCCGCCTGGCGCAGCTCTACGTCGATGAAATCATCCGCGTGAACAACGACGCGATCTGCGCGGCGATCAAGGACGTGTTCGAGGACACCCGCTCGATCCTGGAGCCCGCCGGCGCGCTGTCGGTGGCGGGCCTCAAGGCCGCGGTCGCCGGGGACAAGCTCAGCGGCAAGACGCTGGTGGCGGTGGCATCGGGCGCCAACATGAACTTCGACCGCCTGCGTCACATTGCCGAACGCGCCGAACTGGGCGAAAAGCGCGAAGCCGTGCTCGCCGTCACCATTCCCGAAAAACCGGGCAGCTTCAAGGCCTTTTGCAGCCTGCTCGGCGCGCGCAATATCACCGAATTCAACTATCGCTATTCGGACCCGAAGTTTGCGCGCGTATTCGTCGGCTTGTCGGTGCCCGGTGGCGGAGAAGGGGCGCGCCTGGTCGATACGCTGGGACGGCACGGCCTGGAAGCCGTCGATCTGACCGACAACGAAATGGCCAAGCTGCATGTGCGCCATCTGGTCGGCGGACGCGCCCCGGACGCGGTCAACGAAGTGCTGTACCGTTTCGAATTCCCGGAGCGCCCGGGGGCGTTGATGCAGTTTTTGCAGAGCATGAGCGCCGGCTGGAACATCAGCCTTTTCCACTACCGCAATCACGGTGCCGACTACGGCCGCGTGCTGGTCGGCATCCAGGTGCCGGAAAAGGAAAAGCCCAGCTTCCAGAAATTCCTGGACGGGCTGGGCTACCGCTACTGGGACGAATCCCGCAATCCGGCCTACAAGCTGTTTCTCGCCTGATTTACTTGCCGCCGCCGCAGGTGTTCAGGCCGGTCATGGTCCAGGCGACAAGGCCCGGGGCGGCGAGAATGCGGATGACGGGCCAGGCAAGGGGCATGTCGAGGCGGGCGCAGGCGCTTTGGGGAGTGTGGTTCCATGCAGCCTGCAAAGGCAGGCCACGTGATAACCTCGTGCCCATGTTTCGAGAATTCTGCCTTGCCCTGCTGTGCGTGTTTGCGGCCTCGTCCGCAGTGGCCGCCCCGGGCGACAGCGCCGTCCTCAAGGCCCGGCAGGCCTGGGCTGGCAAAAAGATCATGGAATTCGGACGCGCCGCGCAGGACGTGCCCGCCGACCATGTGCTCGCGCCCTACGTCGAATACTGGCGGCTCACGCTGCTGGCGCGCCATGACGATCAGCGCGTGGCCGATTTCCTGGCGCGATATCCCGGCAGCCGCCAAGCGGAAATGCTGCGTGCCGACTGGTTGAAATCCCTGGGCGCGCGTGGCGACTGGGAACGCTACCTGGCCGAATATCCCCGCCTCGAAAAGCCGGAAACCGTCCACCAATGCTATGCCTATCGCGCCGACTGGTCGCGCGGCGACCGCAGGCGCGCGCGCGAGGCGGTCGCGCTGTGGTTCACCGGACGCGACCTGCCGTTGGCCTGTACGCCGCTGTTCGCGCAGTTGAGGGCCGCGGGCTTCATCAACGAGGAAGACGTGTGGCGTCGCCTGCGGCTCGCTCTGGAAGCAGGCAATCCGGGGGTGGCGCGCAGCGTGGCGCAGTCGCTGCCCGAGTCGCAACGCCCAGCCGCCGCGCTGTTCGATCGGGCGACCAGCGCCCCGGCCCGCGTGCTGCGGGCCGGGCTCGACCCGGCCCGTCGCGGTGATCGTGAAATTGCGCTCTACGCCCTCGACCGGCTGGCGCGCAGCGATTCTGCCGAGGCGGCGCGCGCGCTAGCAGACTGGTCTTCGCGTCTCACCGATGCCGAACGCGGTGCCGCCTGGGCGCGCTTGGGCGTGTGGGCGGCGCGTCGTCACGAGGCTGCCGCCCCTGCCTGGTTTGCCCGGGCAGGCGTGCAGGGCACCACCGACAGTCAACGCGAATGGTGGGTTCGCGCCGCCCTGCGCGCGGGCGACTGGCCCAGCGTCGGCCGGGTCATCGACAGCATGAGCGAAGCGCAGCGCACGCAGCCGGTCTGGCGCTACTGGCGCGCCCGAGCGGCGCTTGCCACGGGCGGGCGCGGCGCGGCGATGCCGCTGCTGCTTGGCCTGTCGCGCGAACATCATTATTACGGCCAGCTGGCCCAGGAAGAACTGGGCCCGGTGATGGCTGCGCCTGCCATCAACATCAAGACCGGCAGCGCGGCCATCGACGCCGTGGCGCGCGAGCCTGGCATTGCGCGCGCCATGGCCTTCTACGAACTGGGGCTGCGCAGCGACGCCAACGCCGAATGGAACTGGACGATCCGCAATTTCAGCGACAGCCAGCTTCTGGCCGCGGCCGAGCTGGCGCGCCGCGCCGAGTGGTACGACCGCGCCATCCACACCGCCGAGCGCACCCGCGATCTGCACGATTTCGAACTGCGCTTTCTCGCGCCCTACCGCGAACTGGCGCAGCGGGCCGCGCGGGAGTATGCGCTCGATGAAGCCTGGGTGTTCGGCCTGATGCGGCAGGAAAGCCGCTTTGTCAATGTGGCGAAGTCGAGCGTTGGCGCCTCTGGGCTGATGCAGATCATGCCGGCCACGGCGCGCTGGATTGCCGGCAAGCTCGGCATCAGGGGCTTCCAGCCTGCCGACATTCTGGACCCCGCCACCAACATCCGTTTCGGCGCGTATTACCTGAGCCATGTGCAGACCTCGCTCGACGGCTCGCCCGTGCTCGCAACCGCCGCCTACAACGCCGGCCCCTCGCGCGCGCAGCGGTGGCGCGATACCCGGCCGATGGAAGCGGCGATCTATATCGAGTCCATTCCCTTCGCCGAAACGCGGGATTACGTGAAAAAGGTGATGAGCAACGCCATGTACTACGCAGCGCGTTTTGGTCAGCCCTCGGTGCTGTTGAAGGACCGGCTGGGCGAGGTGCCGGCGCGCGCGACGGCGGCAGCGATTTCGCCCGAACCGGCGATATCGCTGGAACCCGGGCCGGGCGCCGATTAAAATCAGGCTTGCCTGATATTCCGATTCAGTAACGCATGAAAATCGAACGCATCTGCATCCTCGGCGGTTCCGGCTTCGTCGGCACCCATCTCGTCAGCCAGCTCGCAGCGCGCGGCCTCAAGGTCCGCGTCCTGTCGCACCGCCGTGAAATGGCCAAGGAACTCATCCTGCTGCCCACGGTGGAAGTCGTCGAAGCCGACGTGCACGATGCGCATGAACTGGTCCGGCAGTTTCGCGGCATGGACGCCGTCATCAACCTGGTCGGCATCCTGCACGAAAAAAAAATCGGCCGGGTCGACCTGCCGAGCGCGCGTCGCGGGGATTTCCAGCATGTGCACATCGAACTGGCGCGCAAGGTCATCCACGCCTGCGGCGAAGCGGGCGTGCATCGCCTGCTGCACATGAGCGCGCTCGGCGCCGACCCGGTCTCGCGTTCCGCCTACCAGCGCTCCAAGGGTATTGCGGAAGCGCTGGTGCGCGAGGCCGGGATGCAGCACCGGGAACACGAACGCTGGTTTCTCGACGGCCCCAAATTCATCCATGGCTACGGGCTCAATGTCACGATTTTCCGGCCTTCGGTGATTTTCGGCCGGGGCGATTCCTTCCTGACGATGTTCGCGCGTCTGCTGAGACTGTTCCCGGTGTTGCCGCTCGCCAGCGCCGGCACCCGATTTGCGCCGGTGTACGTCGAGGACGTGGCGCGCGCTTTCGCCGACAGTCTCGACAATCCCGCCACCTATGGCCAGACCTACGATCTCTGCGGGCCGAAGGCCTATACCCTGAAACAGCTGATCGAAACCGTGGGCAAGGTCATCGGCAAGCGGCGCAGCATCATCCCTCTGGGCAGGTGGGCTTCGTACTTCCAGGCGTGGGCGATGGAATTCAAACCCGGCAAAAAACTGATGACGCGCGACAACTATTTCGCGATGTGCACCGACAATGTCTGTTCCGGGCCATGGCCGGCGGTGTTCGCCTTCCAGCCGACCGCGCTCGAAGCCGTGGCGCCCGAATACCTCTCCGCCGACACGCCGCGCGCGCGCTTCGGGGACTACCGCGGACACGCGCGCCGCTAGCCGCCGTGACATGAAAACCTACGTTGTCGGCGGGGCGGTGCGCGACCGCCTGCTCGGGCTGCCGGTGGTCGACCGTGACCATGTTGTCGTCGGCGCCACGCCCGACGACATGGCCGCGGCCGGCTTTACCCCTGTCGGCAGGGATTTTCCGGTCTATCTTCACCCCGTCAGCCACGAGGAATACGCGCTTGCCCGCACCGAACGCAAATCGGGGCGCGGCTACAAAGGCTTCGTCGTCCACGCCGCGCCCGAAGTTACGCTGGAAGAAGATCTTGCCCGCCGCGACCTCACCATCAACGCCATGGCCCAGGACGAAACTGGCCGCATCGTCGATCCCTACGGCGGTCAGCGCGATCTCGACGCGCGTGTGTTCCGCCATGTGAGCGCAGCTTTCGCCGAAGACCCGGTACGCATACTGCGCGTGGCGCGCTTTGCCGCGCGCTTCGCCGATTTCAGCGTTGCGCCGGAAACCCTCGATCTGATGCAGCGGATGGTCGAAGCCGGCGAAGTCGATGCCCTGGTGCCCGAACGCGTGTGGCAGGAACTCGCGCGCGGCCTGATGGAAACGCACCCTTCGCGCATGTTCTGCGTGTTGCGCGACTGCGGCGCGCTGGCAAGACTCCTGCCCGAACTCGACCGGCTCTTTGGCGTGCCGCAACCGCCCGAACACCACCCCGAAATCGATACCGGCGTGCACGTCATGCGGGTGGTCGACTGGTCGGCGCGGGCCGGATATGCGTTGCCGGTGCGCTTCGCCGCGCTGACGCACGATCTGGGCAAAGGCGCAACGCCTCCGCAGCACTGGCCTAAGCACCACGGCCACGAAGCCCGGAGCGTAGAGCTTCTGCGCCCGCTCGCCGAACGCCTGCGCGTGCCGGCCGACTGCCGCGAGCTTGCGCTGGCCGTCGCGCGCGACCATGGCAACGCCTACCGCGCCGCCGAATTGCGCCCTGCCACGCTGCTCGAACTGTTCGAGCGCGTCGACGCCTTCCGTCGCCCGGAGCGCTTCGAACAGTTCCTGGAAGCCTGCGAATGCGATTTTCGCGGCCGGCCTGGCTATGAAGACAAACCCTTCGCCGCGCCAGGGTTTCTGCGCGCCGCGCTGGCCGTTGCGCGCAGCGTCGATGCCGGCGCCGTCGCGCGCGAGGCCGACCGCGGCCGCGTGCGCGAAGCGGTGTTCGAAGCGCGTGTGCAGGCGCTGGCCGCGTGGAAACGAAGCCTGCCGGCCAATTGAACCCGCGCGCCCGGCACACGTCGAATCAGAAAATCACTGCTCACCGGAGACCGACATGCCCTACACCGAACAAACCGTCCAGAGCGTTCGCCCCTGGTCGGACAAAACCTTCAGTTTTACGCTTTCCCGCCCGCAGGACTTCGCTTTTGCCAGCGGCGAATTCGTCACCCTGGGGCTCAAGCGCGAGGGCAGGCTCATCGCGCGCGCGTATTCCATTGTTTCGGCGGCCAACCAGCCCGAACTCGAATTCCTCAGCATCCACGTGCCCGACGGCCCGCTCACCAGCCAGCTCGTGCACGTGCAGCCGGGCGATTCGGTCTGGCTCAACGGCAAACCTACCGGCTCGCTGACACTCGACCACGTGCAGCCAGGCCGGGTGCTCATCATGATCGCCACTGGCACCGGACTCGCCCCTTTCATGAGTCTGGTGCGCGACCCGGAAACCCATGCGCGTTTCGAAACCGTCGTGCTCGTGCATTCGGTGCGCACCGTCGCCGAGCTGGCCTACCGCGACGAACTGGAGTCGCGCGTGAACGGCCGTTTCCACTATGTGCCGACGGTCACCCGCGAGCCTTTTCCCACGCCTGAACGCGGCAGCGTGCTGTTCACTTCCGGGGCGCTGTTCGAAAAACTCGGCCTGCCCGCCGCCGACCCCGCGCACGACCGCGTGATGATCTGCGGCAACCCCGAAATGACGCGCGAGATGACGGATTTCCTGAAAGCCGCCGGCTGGACGCTCACCAACCATCGCGGCATCGGCAATTTCACGACCGAACTCGCTTTCGTGACGCACCACGCCTGACGCGGTTTCCATTTTCCCCCGGCCTTGCCACAATGCCCGTACATCAGGGGGGGGGACGGTCATGCGGATCTGGGTGGGCGTGTTGGGCATGTGTGTGGCCATGGCGGCACAGGCGGCGGGCGTGGCGGCGTTCAGTCCGCAGGGCACGGTCAAGAACGTGCGTCAGGCCACGGCGCGTTTCGATGCGCCCATGGTCAGTCTGGGCGATCCCCGTGCGCCGTCCCCCTTCACCGTGGATTGTCCGGTCGCAGGCAGCGGCAAATGGCTGGACGAGCGCACCTGGGTTTACGACTTCGAACGCGACCTGCCGGGCGCGACGCGCTGCGCCTTCGGGCTGCGTGCCGGGATAAAGGACGCAGCGGGGCAGCCGCTCAAGCCGGAGACCTTTGGTTTCGACACCGGCGGCCCGCAGGCCGTCGCCACGCGGCCGTGGGACGGCTCCCGCATCGACGAGCGTCAGACTTTCCTGCTTGCCTTCGACGCCCGGGTAAAACCCGGCACGCTCGCCGCGCGCGCCGCCTGCCGCGTGCGCGGACTGGCCGAGCGCATCGAGGTTGAAGTCCTGCAGGGCGCGCAACGCGACGCTGCGCTGGCCCCGCTCAAGGCCAGGAACGATGCGTTGTTCCGCCGCCGCTTCGCGCCCAACGGCGATACCGTCGAAGTGCTGCGCTGCAAGCGGCCGCTGCCGAACGAAGCCGAAGTCAGCCTGGTGCTGGAAGCCGGCATCGAGGCGGGCAACGGGCTGGCCAGCGTCGAGCCGCAAACCTTCGATTACCTTGTGCGGCCGGCTTTCCGCCTGCGCGCGGTCTGCGACAAGGTGAATGCGCGCGCCGCGTGCAATCCGCTGACGGATATCCGCGTGAGTCTGGGCGGCGCAATCCGTCGCGACGACGCGGCGAAAATTCGCATCGACGGGGCGGGCCGCAGTTGGCGGCCCGTCATCGAGGATGAAAATCCGTGGGTCGAGGCGCTGATTTTCAAAGGGCCGTTTCCGGAAAAGGCCGCGCTCACGCTGTCGGTGCCGGCGGGCGTCCAGGATGACGACGGCCGCACGCTCGCCAATGCCGGACAGTTCCCGCTCGCGATCCGCACCGACGCCTATCCGCCGCTGGCCAAATTCTCCAGTCACTTCGGCGTGCTCGAAGCCGCCAACCCGGTGTTGCCGGTGACGCTGCGCAATCTGGAGACGTCCGCCGACGAACGCGCGCTGGCGCTGCCGGGCAAGCTCGCCGCGGTGCGCGAAGGCGACGACGCCATGATCATCGGCTGGCTGAAGCATCTGGAAAGCGTGCGCTACGGTCGCAGCGTGCCGAATGTCAACCCGAAAAAGCCACCCGCGCGGCAGCCGGAAAATACCTTCTCCGTGCTGGCAAACCTTGCCCCGGTCGGCGAATTTGCCGTGCCCAAGCCCAACGGCGGCAAGGCTTTCGAAGTCGTCGGCATTCCCCTGTCCGGCCCCGGTTTCTACGTCGTCGAACTGGCCAGCCCGCGCCTGGGCGCGACTTACCTCGACGGCAAAACGCCGTTCTTCACCCACACCGCAGCGCTCGTCACCAACCTCGTCGCGCACGCCAAGATCGGCCGCGAATCCTCGCTGGTTTGGGTGACAGCGCTGGATACCGGCCTGCCGGTTGCAGGCGCGCAGGTGGCGGTGCGCGACTGCGACGGCAGACCGGCGTGGGAAGGCACGACCGACGCGCAGGGCCGCGCGCGTATCGTCAATGCGCTGGGCAATGCCAAATCCTGCAAGCACTGGCCGGGCGGCTGGTTCGTGTCCGCGCGCGTCGAACGCGATCGCACGTTTACCCTCACTTCGTGGAACGACGGCATCGAATCCTGGCGCTTTGCGCTGCCGTCCGCCGAAACCTGGGTGCCCGACATCGCCCACAGCGTGCTCGACCGCAGCCTCTTGCGCGCCGGCGACACGCTGGCGATGAAGCATTTCGTGCGCACCCGAACCGGCAGCGGATTCGCCGTGCCCGGCGCGAAAGCCCTGCCGGACAAGCTGACGCTCACCCACGTCGGCAGCGGCCAGACAATCACGCTGCCGGTGAAGTTCGACGCGCGCGGCACGGCAGATACGCAGTGGAGGATCCCGCGTGAAGCCAGGCTCGGCGCCTACGACATCGCGCTCGTGCGCGGCGAGCGGAGCTGGCCGTCCGGCCAGTTCACCGTGTCCGCCTTCCGTCTGCCGACGATGCGGGCGCAGATCGGGCTGCCGAAGGCGACACTGGTTCGCGCCCGCAGCGCCGAAGTCGATGTCGGCGTGCAGTATCTCGCGGGCGGCGGCGCGGGCGGCCTGCCGGTCAAGCTGCGCAGTCTGGTCGAGCCGCTGCACTACGCACACCCGGATTTTCCCGACACCGTATTTGCCAACGGCAACGTCGTCGAAGGCATCCAGCGCGACGAAGACATTTACGGGAATTTCGGCGAATTCGAGGACGGCGCCGACCCGGTGGCCGACGCCACGCAGGCCGGCCTCGCCCGGACCCAGTCCGCCACGCTCGACCGCGCGGGCGCGGCGCGGCTCACCGTCGCCGGCCTGCCGCAGCAGGACACGCTCGCCACCCTGCGGCTGGAACTCGACTATGCCGACGCCAACGGCGTGACGCAGACCGCTTCGCAACGCACCACGCTGTGGCCCGGCGCGCGCATCCCCGGCATTCGCGTGCGCGACTGGAATGCGCGCGACGCCCTGCGCTACACCCTGGTGGCGATCGACGCCGACGGCCGTATCGTCCCGAAAGCGCGGGTCGAATCCGATATTTATGTCGAACGCACCTACAGCCACCGCAAACGTCTGGTCGGCGGTTTTTATGCTTACGAGAATGTGCGCGAGGTCCGCCGCGTGGCCGCGGGCTGCGCGGGCGAAACCGATGCGCGCGGCGAACTCGCCTGCGTCATCAAGCCGCCGGCAAAGGGCAGCCTCATCGTCCGCGCCAAAGCGGTCGACGCGGCGGGCAATGCGGTGTTTGCGCGGCGCGACCTGTGGGTGCCGGGCAGCGACGACGCCTGGTTTGCCGGCAGCGATTCCGACCGCATGGACGTGCTGCCCGAGCAGCCGCGGTACGAACCCGGCCAGGTCGCCGAACTGCAGGTGAAGCTGCCGTTCCGCAGCGCCACCGCGCTCGTCACCGTGGAACGTGAAGGCGTGCTCGACAGCTACGTCGTGTCGCTCACGGCCTCGAACGCCACCGTGCGCCTGCCGATCAAGGCGAACTACGCGCCCAACGTCGCGGTGTCGGTGATGGCGGTACGCGGCCGCGTCGGCGAACCCGCGCCGACCGCGCTGGTCGATCTGGGCAAGCCGGCGTACAAGCTCGGCGTCACTTCGCTGCGCGTGGGCGAACGCGGCTTTGCGCTGAAGGTGGAGGTGAAGACGCCGCAGACCGTCTACAAGGTGCGCGACACGGTGCCGGCGACCATCGAGGTGGCGCGCGCCGACGGCGGCAAACTGCCGGCGGATGCCGAAGTCGCGGTGGCGGCGGTCGACGAGGCCCTGCTCGAACTTGCGCCCAACCCAAGCTGGAAACTGCTGGCCGCGATGATGGCGACGCGCCCGTGGGAAGTGGACACCGCCACCGCGCAGATGCAGGTGGTGGGCAAGCGCCACTTCGGCCGCAAGAGTCTGCCGCCGGGCGGCGGCGGCGGCAAGCTGCCCACGCGCGAACTGTTCGACACGCGCGTGCTGTGGCAGGCCCGCGTCAAGCTCGACGCCCGCGGCCGCGCCCAGATCAAGGTGCCGCTCAACGACAGTCTCACCCGTTTCCGCATCGTCGCCGTGGCCAACGCAGGCGACCGCTATTTCGGCGACGGGGCCGCCAGTGTGCAGACGCGGCAGGACGTGATGCTGCTGACGGGGCTGCCGCCGGTGGTGCGCGAGGGCGACACGTTCGACGCGCAGTTCACGGTGCGCAACGGCAGCGAGAAATCACAGACAGTCAGCCTGTCGCCGACGCTCAAGGCCGGCGACGCCCGGCTCGACGTGCCGTCCAGAACCCTGGCGCTGGCCCCCGGCGAAGCGAAAACGGTGGCCTGGCCGGTGAGCGTGCCGGCCGGCGCTGCGACGCTGGCCTGGCAGCTCGATGCCGCCGCCGGCGACGCCCGCGACAGCCTGAAAGTGACGCAGACCGTGCTGCCCGCCGTGCCCGTGCGCACCTTGCAGGCCACGTTGATTCAGATGGATGGCAGCCAGCCCGACAGCGGTCACGTCGTCCGCATCGAGCGGCCGGCCGATGCGCTGGCCGGGCAGGGCGGCATCACGATCGACGCCTCGCCGCGTCTGGCCGGCAACCTGTCGGCGATGCGCGACTACATGCGGCGCTATCCCTACACCTGCATGGAACAGCGCGCCTCGCGCGCGCTGGCGCTGGACGACGCCGCGCTGTGGGCCGAGGCGATGCGCCGCCTGCCCATGCATCTCGACGCCCAGGGCCTGGTGCGCTACTTCCCGAGCGAAAACCTGCCCGGCGACACTGCGCTCACCGCCTACCTGCTTGCCAGCGCACACGCCGCACGCCGCGAACTGCCGCAGGACGCGAAGCTGGCCATGATCGAAGGCCTCAAGACCTATGTTGCCGGCCGCCTGCGCGATTCCGGCAGCGGCTTTGCCGACGGCAACGTGCGCAAGCTGGGCGCGATCGAGGCTCTCTCGCGTTATGGCGAAGCCACGCCCGACATGCTCGATGCGGTGCCGGTCACGCCCAACCAGTGGCCGAGTTCCGCGCTCATCGACTACATCTCCATTCTGCAGCGGCTCGCCAGCGTGCCCGCGCGCGAGGCAAAACGAAAAGAAGCCGTTGGCATCCTGCGGGCGCGCATGGCGCTGCGCGGCACCACGCTCGACTGGTCCACCCATGCACGCGACAGCCTGTGGTGGCTGATGGTATCGCCCGATCTCAACACGGCGCGCGCGCTCGACGTACTGCTCGCCGAACCTGCGCTACAGGCCGATCTCCCGCGCCTGGCGCGCGGCCTGATGGCGCGGCAGAAGCAGGGCCGCTGGGATCTCACCACGGCCAACGCCTGGGCGCGGATCGCGCTCGACCGCTTTGCCGCGCAGTTCGAGCAGGAATCGGTCAGCGGGCAGACGCGAGTCGAACTTGCCGGTGCCGCGCGCAGCATCGACTGGACGAAACCCGCGCCGCTGTTCCTGCCCTGGCCTGCCAGCGCCGGAACGCTGAAACTCAGCCAGACCGGCAGCGGCAAACCCTGGATTACCGTCACCAGCCGGGCGGCGATTCCGTTGCAAGCGCCGCTCGCCTCGGGCTACCGCGTCGCCCAGCGCATCGAGCCGGTGGAGCAGGCCGTGCCCGGCAAATGGTCGCGCGGCGATCTCGCGCGCGTGCGCGTCGAAATCGATGCGCAGGCCGACATGAGCTGGGTCGTGGTCGATGCGCCGGTCCCGGCGGGCACCACCATACTGGGCGGCGGTCTTGATACCGAATCCGCGCTGGCCGATCGCGGCAGCCGCGCCAGCGGCCGCGCCTGGCTGGCCTTCGAGGAACGTCCCTTCGACCGCTACCGCGCCTACTATGCCTGGGTGCCCAAGGGCCGCTTCGCGCTCGACTACACCGTGCGCCTCAACACGCCGGGCCGATTCAAGCTGCCGCCGGTGCGGGTCGAGGCCATGTACCAGCCCGGGCAGTTTGGCGAGTTGCCGCAAGCGGACTGGGTCGTGATGCCGTGAGATGGCTGGCCGCAGCCGGCCTCTGCATCGCCCTGGCCGGCTGCGGCGATGCGCCGGATCTCGCGGCGATCCAGCGTGCGCATCCGCCGTCCTCGGCCTGGCTGCTGGACCGCCACGGTGAGGCGATACAGGAAGTGCGCGTCGATTTCCGCGTGCGGCGCGGCGCGTGGCAGCCGCTCGCCGCGATCTCGCCTGCGTTGCAGGCGTCCGTGGTGCGCTTCGAGGACAAACGCTACTTCGACCACGGCGGCGTCGACTTCGCCGCAATGGGGCACGCCGCGTGGCAGAACCTCATCGGCGAGAAACGGCGCGGCGCGAGCACGCTGACAATGCAGCTCGCGGGATTTCTCGAACCCGGGCTAGCCTCGGGCGCGCACAAAACCGGGTGGGGAAAATTGCGCCAGATGCTTGCGGCGTGGCGGCTGGAACGCGCACTCGACAAGGCGCAGATCCTGGAGGCTTATCTCAATCTGGCGCCGTTTCGCGGCGAGACGCGCGGCGTCGAAGCGGCGTCGGCCATGTTGTTCGGCAAGGGGGCAGCGGCGCTGTCGCGCGACGAAGCCCTGTTGCTCGCCGCACTGCTGCCTGCGCCGCAGGCGGACAGCCACACCGTGGCCGCGCGCGCCTGCCGCGGGGCGCGGCTGGCAGCGGCTGACTGTGCGCGCCTGGCGCGCCTC
>JAIWOL010000097.1 GCA_020216925.1 Thiobacillus sp.
CGATGACCTGCGCGCCGCGCTGCGGCGCGACTCGCCGCAGCGCGTGCGTCTGCATGCCGAAGCCGCACGCGACAGCGACGCGCTTTTCACCCGCACGCTGGCGGTCGAGGCCGGGCTGGCGCTGGGCGACCGCCAGTCGCTCGAAGCCAGCGTGCGGCAGGCATGGCTGAGCCAGCGCCATGCGCGGCTCGACGGCCGTCAGGCCATGCTCGGCGTGGGTGCCCGGTTCGGCGAGGCGGGCGCGCCCGGAGGCCTGGTGTTTCCCAGCCTCCAGCTCGGCGGCTGGGACTACGACGGCTGGCAACACGCCGCCTGGCGCGCACGCCTGAAATGGCTGCCGGCCGACGGCTGGCGTTGGGATTTCGAGGCGGGCAATACGCCAATCGAGAACATCGACGCGATCCGCAGCCGGGTGCGTTTTGATTACCTTTCCGCCGGTTTCGACCACCGTTTCGCGCCGCGCTGGCAGATGTCGCTGGGCGCGCTCGGCGGGCGTTTCGACGATGGCAACCAGCGCCTGCGCTTGAGCGGGCGGCTCGAAACCCGGCTGGGCGAACATCCCCGCCTCACCCTTGGCGTCGAAGGCATGGGCTTTGCGGACAGCCGTCCGCCCAGTCCCGGCCGCGGCTACTGGAGCCCTGATCGCTACCGCGAGCTGAAACTCGCCGCCACCGTCGAGCACGACTACGCCGGCTGGAACCTGTATCTCAAGGGCGCAGCTGGCCGCCTGTGGGAAACCCCGGGCGCGCGCACCCCGCTCTACCTGGTCGAGGCGGCGGCCCGTCACCCGCTGGGCGACTGGGGCGAGCTTCGCGTCTATGCCGGCTATTCGGATTCCGCTGCCTGGTCCCAGAGCAGCGGCGGCTACTGGCGCGGCTATTACGGCCTTACCTTCAACGTGCCGTTCTGAACGCAGCGCATTCCGCGCCCGCGGGCGACGCGCAGCGCAAAACGTTTTATCCTGCTGCCTTGTCCCTTCCACGATCCGATTGCTTCCATGTGCGGCATTGCAGGTGAATTCCGGTTCGATAACACCCCGCCCGATGCGCAAACGATGGCGCGCATGCTGGCGAAACTGGCGCGGCGCGGCCCGGACGCGGAAGGGCAGCACGCCGACGGCGCGGTGCGCCTGGGCCATCGGCGGCTGGCGATCATCGACCTCTCGCGCAAATCCGCCCAGCCGATGGTGGACGCCACGACCGGTACCGCCCTGGTGTTCAACGGCACGATCTACAACTATCCCGAGCTGCGCGCCGAGCTGATCGGGCTGGGGCACGTCTTCCATTCCGACGGCGACACAGAAGTCATCCTGCGCGCGTATCTGCAATGGGGCGAGGCTTGTGTGGAGCGTCTGCACGGCATGTTCGCCTTTGCGATCTGGAACCGCGACAGGCTTTTTCTTGCGCGCGACCGGCTCGGCATCAAGCCGCTGTATTACACCGAGACGTCCGGCTATTTTCGCTTTGCCTCGACGCCGCAGGCCTTGCTGGCGGCGGGCGGCGTCGATACCTCGCTCGACGCGGTGGCGCTGCATCATCACTTTACGCTGCACGCTGTCGTGCCGGCGCCGCGCACGATTCTCAACGGCATCCGCAAACTCGCGCCAGGCACCACGCTCACCGTCGATGCGCGCGGCGACCTCTTGCACCGGCGTTACTGGGCGCTGAAAGCGCAACGTCCGGCGCAGGCAGGCACCGAAGCCGAGTGGACCGAGGCCATCCACGACGGCTTGCGCCAGGCCGTGAAAAAACGCATCGAGATCGCCGACGTGAAAGTAGGCGTGCTGCTTTCGGGCGGTCTCGATTCCAGTCTGCTGGTGGCGCTCTTGGCCGAGCAGGGCGTGGCGGACCTGATGACCTTCTCGATCGGCTTCGAGGACCAGCCGGAAGAACGCGGCAGCGAGTTCGAATATTCCGACCCGGTGGCGGCGATGTACGGCACGCGCCACCACAAGATCCTCATCCCCAACGCCGAGGTGCTGCGGCGCTTGCCCGAAGCCGTCGAGCAAATGAGCGAACCGATGTTCGCGCAGGACGCCGTGGCCTTTTATCTGCTTGCCGAGCGGGTGTCGCAGACGGTGAAAGTGGTGCAGAGCGGGCAGGGCGCGGACGAGGTTTTTGGCGGTTATTTCTGGTATCCGCGCATGGCGGCCGAGGCGGCGGGCTCGCCGCTGGCGCGTTTCCGCAAGCACTATTTCGACCGCGACCACGACGAATTTCTGGCGATGACGATGCCGGCCTTCCACGGCAGCGATTACACGGGCGAGCTCGTCGCCGCGCACCTGGCGGAACCTTTCGCCGACGAATTCATCGACCAGGTATTGCGCATGGACACGACGATGCTGATCACCGACGATCCCGTGAAGCGCGTCGACAACATGACCATGGCCTGGGGTCTGGAAGCGCGCGTGCCCTTCCTCGACCACACGCTGGTCGAACTCGCCGCCTCGATGCCGCCGGCGCTCAAGCTCGCCAGCGAAGGCAAGCACGTTCTGAAAAATATCGCCCGCGGGCGGGTTCCCGACGCGGTGATTGACCGCAAGAAGGGTTATTTCCCCATGCCTGCGCTCAAGTACGTGCGCGGCGATTTCCTCGATTTCATGCGCGACATCCTCGATTCCCGGGCCTGCCGCAACCGGGGCCTCTACCAGCGAGCCTATGTCGACAAACTGCTCGACGCGCCCGAGTCGCACCACACGCGCATCCAGGGCAGCAAACTGTGGCATCTGGCGCTCACTGAATACTGGCTGCAACGACATGCGTAAATCCCTGCAAGTACTCGCGCTAGCCCTCCTGCCGGCATTGGCCCAGGCCAACGCGTCGACCGGCTTCGACGCGTGGCTGGCTGGCTTTCGCGCCAGCGCGCAGGCGCAGGGCATCTCGTCCGCCACGCTGGATGCGGCACTCGCCGGCGCGCAGCCGGTCGAGCGCGTGGTCGAGCTCGATCGCCGTCAACCCGAATTCCTGCAAAGCTTTTCCGATTACCTGGGGCGGCGCCTGACCCCGGCGCAGATCGCACGCGGCCAAGCCATGCTGGCCCAACACGCCGCCCTGCTCGACGCGGTGGAAGCGGAAACCGGCGTGCCCAGGTCTGTACTGGTCGCGTTCTGGGGGCTGGAAACCAGCTATGGCCGCACGCTGGGCAGCTTCAACATTCCGGCCGCGCTTGCCACGCTGGCCTGGGAAGGCCGGCGCAACAGTTTCTTCGAATCGCAGCTCATCGATGCCCTGCGCATTGTCGAGGCCGGCCACGTGGCGGCGCCCGACATGAAAGGCTCGTGGGCCGGGGCCATGGGCCACATGCAGTTCATGCCGTCCACCTTCCGCGCCTATGCCGTCGATGGCGACGGTGATGGCCGTATCGATCTCTGGGGATCGGTGGCCGATGCCATGCATTCGGCCGGCAACTATCTCAAGGCTGCTGGCTGGCGCAGCGGGGAGCCGGTTGCCCGCGAGGTCCGCCTGCCGGAAAACTTCGACTGGCGGCTGGCGCGCGCCACCCATCGCATGGCGCTGCGCAACTGGGACGCGCTGGGGGTGCGGCCTGCAGACGGCGGCCCCTGGCCGGCGGTGGCGGGGCCGGCCGCCATCGTTCTGCCGCAGGGCTGGCAGGGGCCGGCCTTCATGGTGTTCGACAATTTCGATGTGGTGATGCGCTGGAACCGCTCGCTGAACTATGCGCTTGCCGTAGCGCAACTGGCGCAGCAGCTTGCGGGCGGGGCGGCGCTGGCCTTCGGCCCCGGTGAGAGCGTCGCGCTGTCTTCCGCGCAGGTGCAGACCATGCAGCGCCAGCTCAACGAACTGGGATTCGACGCCGGCACCGCCGACGGCCTGATTGGCCCACGCACCCAGAGCGCGCTGCGCCGCTTTCAGCTCAGCCAGGGCTTGCCGGCGGACGGTTATCCCGCGCCCAGCGTGCTGGCTCGGGTGGAAGCCATGCATGCAGAAGCGACCGGCGCGGGGCGGCTCAGCCTCGCGCCCGCTGCGCCGGCGGCATTCGAACCTGTCCAGCCGTAGGTTCCGCTCAGGCGTGGCCGGCCGGCATGCTCGCCGCCGCCTGCACCGCCGCATGCGCGCTGTCGTACAGCTCGCAGATCAGCCCGCGCATCTGCGCCGGCAGGCCGCCGCTCATCTGCACCCGCAGCGCCAGCGCCATCGTCAGCGCCTGGATCAGGTCGCCGTCCGACAACCCTTTGCCGGCCTGGGCTTCGCGGGTGATTGCGTCCAGCAGGGCCGTGACTACATCGCCCACGCCTGCGGACGAGCGCGTCAGCGGATGCAGCGGAAATTCGATATCGTAGGTGTGGCCGCTCTGGGTCACGGCGGTATAGCTCAGCACAGTCATGGCCGCTCCTCGTATTGGTTGTTTTCCCAGCATAGGCTGCCGGGCCTGTGCGGGCCGCCCGCTGCGTGATATTTTTTGTCGATAGCCACGATGGAGAAAAACGATGAGCACCGCCCGCAACGTTCTCGGTGAAGCATTGCAGGTTTGCAGCCGCACGCCGATGACAGGCTTTTTGCGTGACGGCCTGTGCCACACCGGCCCGCACGATCTGGGCAGCCACACGGTGTGCGCGCAAATGACCGAGGCTTTCCTCGAATATTCGCGGGCGCAGGGCAACGACCTCGTCACGCCGGTGCCGGAGATCGATTTTCCCGGCCTGAAAGCGGGCGACCGCTGGTGCGTATGCGCCACGCGCTGGCTGGAGGCGGCCGAAGCCGGCGTCGCCCCGCCGGTGATTCTGGAGGCCACCCACGAACGCGCCTTGCGCCGGGTTTCGCTGGGCGACCTCGCCTATCACGCGCTCGTCGTTCCGTCCTCATGAGTCTCGTTTGCTGGAAATGCGGGGCCAGCCTTGCCGGCCTGCCGCTGCCGCTGGGCCGGCGCGAGGCATGCCCGAGCTGTCGCGCCGATCTGCACGCGTGCCGCCTGTGCCGGCACTTTGACGCCACCCGCGCCGGCCAATGCCGCGAACTCGCCGCCGAGCGCGTCGCCGACAAAACGCGCATGAACGACTGCGGCTGGTTCGTGCCCCGTCCCCAAGCCTATCGCGGCGGCGGCGCCCCCATGGCCCGGGCCAGCCGCAATGCGCTCGACGCCCTGTTCGGCCAGGCGCCGGCCGACGACGCCCCGGCAAAACCCAACCCCCTGGACGATCTGTTCGGGAAATAAGGCCGTGCCGCATTGGCCGCGGCGCCAGCCATTCGTGCGGCCACGGGCTGTCATGCCGCTGACTGCGTGGCGGCGCGGCCGGCCAGACGGGGACGACGCCGGGAAGGGCGCGGCTGGCGAGATCAGGCGCCGGACACTGCGGCGAGGCTCTCCCCCGCAATTTCCCGCACGTCCGGGTCCTCGTCGTCAAGCCGCGCATTCAGCCAGGGGTGTGCCGCCGCATCGGCGGTCAGTCCCAGATAGTGGCAGGCGTCCGCCCGCACCCGCGCGTCCGGGTGCTGCGACAGTTCGCCCAGGCGCGGCAGCAGCGCGCGCAGGGTGCCGGTGCCGGCGAAGTGCTCCAGCAGCACGCCGGCGCCCAGCCGCACGTTCAGGCTGGCGTCGACATTGCCGACGATGGGCAGCACGGCGCCGAGCAGGCCGGGGTCGGCTTCGATCAGCGCCTGCACGCGCGGCAGCTGGCCTTCCTTCAGCAGCAGGTGGAACCAGTCGGCGAGCCCCGCTTCGCTGTCGGCCTTGGCCGCCCAGTCGGCGAGTTCGGCGCGGCTGTGGCTGCCGAGCAATTCGATGCGGCCGATGCGCGTCCATGGCACCGAGCGCACGCCGAGCGCCCGGGCGACTTCGGGGCGCTGTTCGATATTGACCGCTTCGAGCCGGCCGATGGCCCCCTGCTTCAGCAGATCGGTCAGCGCCAGGAGTAAGGCGGGGCAGTGCGGGCAGCGGCCGGACAACAGTAGCAAAGCATCAGGTGCGGGCATGGTCATTGGCGGATAATGGCGTGCATGGAATTTACCATCCTCCCCGTGACGCCATACCGGCAGAACTGCTCGCTGGTGTGGGACGCCGCCGGCCGCGCGGCGCTGATCGATCCCGGCGGCGAAGCCGACCGTTTGCTGGCCGCAGCGCGGGCGCGCGGCCTCACGCTGGAAAAACTGCTGCTCACCCATGGCCATCTCGACCACGCGGGCGCGGCGGCAGAACTGCGCGACAGGCTGGGTATTCCCATCGTCGGCCCGCAGCGCGAGGAACAGTTCTGGCTCGATGTGCTGCCGCAGCAGGCGGCCATGTCCGGTTTTCCGCCCACCCCGGCGTTTGTGCCGGATCAATGGCTGGAAGACGGCGCCACGGTCGAAGTCGGCGCGCTGCGTTTCGACGTGCTGCATTGCCCGGGACATACGCCCGGCCATGTGGTCTTCCATCAGCCGGAGTCAAAGCTGGCTTTCGTCGGCGATGTGCTGTTCAAGGGCTCGATCGGCCGCACCGATTTCCCGCGCGGCGACCATGCGGCTCTGCTCGCCGCCATCCGCCGGAAGCTGTTTCCGCTGGGCGACGAGGTGCGTTTCGTGCCCGGCCACGGCGCCATGTCCACCTTCGGGCACGAGCGCATCGAGAATCCGTTTGTGGGATTGGTGCCGGGAGATTGAGCCTCGATATTTTCACAGGGAGACAAGGCGGACGCGGGAGAAAAACTCGGAGTCCTCCATACCCTCCCGTGCCGCCCTGTAAATGTATGCCTGACCGGAGACCATCATGAAATCCACCGTCCTGCTGCTTGCCGTTTTGCTTGCCGCGCCCGCCGCCGCGCAGACCCTCTCCGCTGTCGTGCTGCCCATTCCCGAAGCGCCCACGCTCACGCAGCAGGCGCAGGCGCTGCTCGACGACGTGATGAAGCGCGTGCCGCAGATCGACACCGCCGGCCTCGCCGCGCAACTCAAGGCACAGCCGGAGACGGTAGTGATCGACGTGCGCCAGGCGGTGGAACTTGCCACGCTGGGGGGGCGCATCGACGCGCCGCGTTTTGCCAACCTGCTGCGCGGCTGGCTGGAATTCCAGATCGAGCAGACCGTGCCGGACAAGACCACGCCCATCGTCGTTTACTGCGGGGTGTCGCAGCGCAGCCCGCTCGCCGCCGACACGCTCATCAAACTGGGCTACACCAACGTGAAGAATTACCGCGACGGCTTCTTCAACTGGAAGCGTGCCGGTCTGCCGGTAGTGGCAACCGACGCGGCACCCGGCTCCTTCCTCTACGCGCTGCCGCAGCAAGTCATCCCCGGCGTGTGGTCGGCCATTGGCGCCACCGCACCGGGCACCTACGAAAACTCCGGCCACAACAACAACCTGTCCTTCATCATCACGAAAGACGGCGTCGTAGTGGTGAACGCCGGCGACAACTACCTGCTCGCGCAAAGCCTGCACGACGAGATCAGGAAGCGCACCGACCAGCCGGTGAAGTACGTGGTGCTGGAAAACGGCCAGGGCCACGCCATGCTCGGCTCCAGCTACTGGAAAGAACAGGGGGCGAAAATCGTCGCCCATCGCGACACCGCCAAATACATCGAGCGGGCGGGCTACGACGCGCTTGCCGGGATGCGCGCCCGCGCCCGCGACAAGGCGTATCGCACCGAACTGGTCATGCCCGACATCGTCTACGACGACAAGCTGGACCTGTCGATGGGCGGCACCAAGATCGAAGTGCTGCACCTGGGCCGTGCCCACCACCACGGCGACACCATGGTGTGGCTGCCGGAGAAAAAACTGGTGATCGCAGGCGACACCGCCTTCCACATCCGCATGCTGCCCATCTTCGAGGATACCGACACCGCCAGCTGGATCGCCGTGTGGGACAAGTTCGAAGCGCTGGGCGCGACGACCGTCATCCCCGGTCACGGCGGCCCCACCGACATGGCTACCGTGCGCAGGTGGACGCGCGATTACCTCGTCCACCTGCGGGCCAAGATCAAGGAAGTGATCGACGCCGGGGGTTCGCTCGACGACGCCTACAAGGTGGATCAATCGGCCTATCTGCACCTGCATACCGCCGATGAGCTGGCGCGCAGCAACGCCGGGCGGGTGTTCCGTGCGATGGAGTTCGAATAAGCCCTACGCCAGCCCGCCCAGCGCCAGCGATTTGGTTTCGAGATATTCGTCGATGCCATACAACCCGCCCTCGCGGCCGAGGCCGGACTGTTTCATGCCGCCGAAGCTTGCTTCGGCGGTGGACATCAGCCCGGTATTGATGCCCACCATGCCGTATTCCAGCGTCTCGGCCACGCGCCAGGCGCGCGCGAGGTCGCGCGTGTAGGCGTAAGCGGCCAAACCGTATTCGCTGTCGTTCGCCATGGCGAGCGCGTCGGCCTCGCGCTCGAAACGGATCAGCGGCGCCACCGGGCCAAAGGTTTCGCTGCGGCAGAGCGCCATTGCCGGCGTGCAGTCGCCGAGCACGGTCGGTTGAAAGAAGCGGCCGCCACGCGGGTGGCGCGCGCCGCCGGCCAGCACCGTCGCGCCGCGAGCCAGGGCGTCGGCGACCTGGGATTCGATGCGGCTCACGGCCGAATCGGAGATCATCGGGCCGATATCGACGCCGGGCGCCAAGCCTTCGCCCGCGTTCAACCGCGCCACGGCAGGGGCAAACTTTCCGGCGAAGGCGTCGTAGACGCCAGCCTGCACGAATACCCGGTTGGCGCAGACGCAGGTTTGCCCGCCGTTGCGGAATTTGCTGGCGAGCGCGCCGGCCACCGCTGCGTCCAGATCGGCGTCGTCAAACACGATGAAGGGGGCGTTGCCGCCGAGTTCCAGCGACACGCGCTTGAGGCTGCCGGCGCAGCGTGCGAGCAGGTATTTGCCCACATCGGTCGAACCGGTGAACGACAGCTTGCTTACCAGCGGATGCGTTGTCAGCACGCCGCCAATCGTTGCAGCCTCGCCGGTGATCACGTTCAGCACGCCTGCCGGCAGGCCCGCACGTTGCGCCAGTTCGGCCAGCGCCAGCGCGGTGAAGGGGGTCTGCGAGGCGGGCTTGGCCACCACCGTGCAGCCCGCGGCGAGCGCCGCAGCGGCCTTGCGCGCGAGCATCGCGGCGGGAAAATTCCACGGCGTGATGAGCGCCGCCACGCCGACCGGCTGGCGCAGGGTGAACAGCCGGCGGTCGGCCCACGGCGAGGCCATCACCTCGCCGTTGATGCGGCGCGCTTCGCCGGCAAACCAGTCGATGAAGCTGGCGGCGTAGTCGATTTCGCCGCGCGCCTCGGCCAGCGGCTTGCCCTGCTCGCTGACCATGATGCGGGCGAGCTCCTCACGGTGCAGCAGCACCAGATCGAACCAGCGGCGCAGAAATTGCGCCCGCGCTTTGGCCGTCTGCGTCCGCCAGCCAGCGAAAGCCTTGTGCGCCGCCTCGACCGCGCCAGCGGTATCTTCTTCAGTGCAACGGGGAACGTGTCCGACGGGCGCGTCGCTGGCAGGGTTGCGCACCGTCATGCGCGCCCCGTCGGCGGCATCCTGCCAGTGTCCGGCAATCAGCACCTTTTGCCGCAACAGGGCGGCATCGGCCAGCTTCATGCGGGGCGGGCAAGGGTCACTTGAAGTCGCCCGCCAGACGTTCGAGCGCGCGCATGATGGCTGACGAATCGAGCTCGCTGTCGCCCGCGCCCATCAGCGCGTTCATCTGCTGGGCGACGAGCGCGGCGCCAGGCAGCGGGGTGGCGGTTTCCTGCGCGTTATCCATGACGATGGCCATGTCCTTGTGGTGCAGCTTGGTCTTGAAACCGGGTTTGTAGTTGCCTTTCAGCATGCGCTCGCCGTGAACCTCCAGAATCCGGCTGCCGGCAAAGCCGCCCATCAGCGCCTCGCGCATCTTGACGGGGTCGACGCCATTGCGGCGCGCCAGCAGGATGGCTTCGGCCACGCCCTCGAAGGTGAGGCCGACGACGATCTGGTTGCAGCATTTGACGACCTGGCCGGCGCCGTGTCCACCCACGTGCACCACGCTCTTGCCAAGCACGTCGAACAGCGGTTTCACTTTCTCGAAGATGGGCGCCTCGCCGCCCACCATGATGGACAGCGAGCCTTCGCGTGCGCCGGCTTCGCCGCCGGATACGGGCGCGTCGAGCATATGCACGCCGCGTTCGGCGAGCGATGCGGCGATGCGGCGGGTGGCGGCAGGCGAGACCGTGCTCATGTCGACGATGGTATGCCCGGGACGCGCGCCATGAACCAGGCCGCGATCGCCGAGTATGATCTGTTCGACGTCGGTGGTGTCGGAAACGACGGTGAAGGTGATGTCGGTTTCGGCCGCCACCTCGGCAGGCGTGCCCTTGCCCAGGGCACCCATCACCAGCATGGGTTCGATGCGGTCGAAGCGGCGACCGAAGACATAAAGTTGATGTCCTGCGCGCAACAGGTTCTCTGCCATGGGGCGGCCCATGATGCCGCTGCCGATGAATCCGATTTTCATGATGCGATGCCTTTCAACAAACCCAGCCACAGGGGCAGCGTAACCAATCCCGCCAGTGTTGACCAGCCCATGATGAGACCCGCCAGGCGGGCGTCCAGACCAAAGCGGTCAGCCAGCGCGATCACCATCACCATGGTCGGCATGGCGGCTTCCAGCACCGCCGCCTCGAGCGGCTCGGTCAGCCGGCCGGGCCAGGCCAGCGCCGCGCCCAGCGCGAACAGGGGCACGAACACGAGCTTGATCGCCAGGGCGAGAAGCACGGCTCGCTGGGGCTTCAGATCGTGCCAGGGAATGGTGAGCCCGAGCACGAACAGCATCAGCGGAATGGTCGGGCTGCCGGCCCAGCGCGCGGCTTCGACCAGCGCTGTCAGTTCGAAGCCGGACAGGTTCAGTGCCAGGCCGGCGGCAAAGCCCCATACTGGCGGCAGGGTGAGCCACATGCGCAGAAACGAAGTGCGTTCGCTGTGGTTGCCGCAGCGGAAAGCAATCCACACGCCCAACGACCAGACCAGCGGCGTGGTCGCGAGCATGTCGGCGAAAAAGGGGTAGCGCGCGCCGGATTCGCCGAATACCGTGGTAAGAAAAGGGTAGCCGAAGAACAGGACATTGCCGAAGCCCGCCGCAAGCAGGACCGCTCCCTTGGCCGGGCAAGAGAGCCCGCGACCGAGCGGGGTGGCGAACATGAGCAGGGCGGCCAGGCCTAGGCCAAACAGGGTGGCCGTGCCGAGCACCAGCGGCACCTTGACCAGCGCCATGTCGACAGTGGCGGTTGCCGCCACCGCAAAAAACAGCATGGGCGCGAAAAAATTGAGCACCAGCTTGCCGATCTCCCCGCGCAGCGCCACCGGGGACAGGCCGGTTTGCCAGCGTGGCCAGATCGCGCCCGCCGCAATCAGCAACGCCAGCGGCAGCAGGGTTTTGAGCAGGAGTTCGTGCGCGAGATCGGCCGACATTCGGGCGCCAGAAAGTAAAAAGGGCGGCAGGGCCGCCCATCATACCGGCGCGCCGCCGGGCGGGGTCAGGTGCGCGAGGCGGGCTGCTGGGGCACGCCGGCCCGGTGCGCGCCCTGGGTGGATTCCAGCCAGGCCTTGATGCGGGCCGCATCGCCCGCGCGGCTGTTGCTGCCGCCGGCGTCCAGCAGCACGATGATCACGTCGCGCTGGGCCACGTTGGCCTGCATCACCAGGCAATGGCCAGCCTCGTTGATGAAGCCGGTTTTGGACAGGCCGATGTGCCAGTCATCCATGCGCGTGAGGCGATTGGTGTTGTGGAAATTGACCGGGCGGTACTGCACGAGAGCTTTATGCCGTTTTTTCTTGAGCACCACGCGCTGGGTGCCGAGGTTGTAGCTGCCGGCGGTGCTGATCTGGCGGATTTCGGGGTAATGCTGATAAGCGTGATTCGCCAGCCGCGCGAGATCGAGCGCGGTGGACTGATTGCTGCTCGACAGGCCGGTAGGTTCGACGAAATAGGTGTGCTGCATGCCGAGTACCCGCGCCATGCGGTTCATCTGGTCGACGAATCGTTGCAGCCCGCCCGGCGCGCTGCGCGCCAGCGCGTGCGCGGCCCGGTTGTCCGAGGCGATGAGCGCCAGGTGCAGCAGCTGGCCGCGCGTGTAGCTTGCGCCGATGCCGAGGCGCGAGCCGGTGCCCTTGAGCGTGTCGCGATCTGCCTCGGTGATGGTGATCTTTTCGTCGAGCGGCTGGCCGGCGTCGAGCACCAGCATAGCGGTCATCAGCTTGGTGATCGAGGCGATGGGCGATTGCATGGTGGCATTTTTGGCCAGCAGGGGCTGGCCGGTTGCCTGGTCGAACACCAGCGCCGACTGCGCAGACAGGTCGGGCATGGCCATGTCCAACTGGGTGGACATGCGCGGCGCGCCGATCTGCTCGCTCCATTGCAGGGCGGCGTGGCCATCGAGAGCGTGGGCGGTGCCGGCGAGGCACGCGAGAAACAATCCGGTCAGCGCAGCGTTCAGGGTCATGGCAAGTCGCAGGGTCGGGTCGGCAGCATGGGGCAACAAGCGGACATTACACGCAAAACTTGAAAACAACAGTTCGGGGCGACATCGCAATTATTTGCTGTCCGCAATTGACGGTGTATCAAAATTCAATATATATAGCAACGACATGCGAGAACTTCCGAACAAATTACTAAAGAAGTCGGAGCTAGTGGCCTGTCTTTCTGCGCCCGGACTGGTGGCAGAAGCCATGGAGCACCTGATGCGGGGCGAGGCCGCCCGGGCAGAGTTTTCTGCCTGCGTGCGCTGCGATCCCCCACTTTTCTTGCGTGTTCGCCTGCTCGGCGCCGAATTTGACGCGCAATACCATTTGCTGCGCAGTGTACTGCTGGCAGCCCCGGTGGCGGCGGCGGGCGAACTGGCCACCTATGTCCTGCGCTGGCGGCAATCCGTCGGTGTCGCGCATCTGGCGCAAGCGCTTGCCTTGCGGGCAGGGGTGATCGATGCCGACATGGCCTGGACAGCCGGCCTCTGCCACAACCTTGCCCATTATCTCGGTATTGACACCCTGTCACCCGCTGCCGCGTCTGCCTGTCTGGCAGAACTGGACCCGGACGGCTGGCTGGCCGATGCCGTGGCGTTTCATGCCGAGCCGCTGGCGCGTGGCCGGTCGGCGCATCCGCTCGTGCGGGTAACGCAATTGTCGTACCAGCTTGTGGTGCGCGCGGGCGCGGTCGACAGCGTAGACGTGCGCGCGATGCTGGCGGCCCTGCAACTGGGCGTGGGCGAAGCGGCCCAGCTGCTGGCCGAAAGCCAGGCCCATACGCGGCAGCTGGCACAACGCTTTGGCCTGGCCGATGCCAGCGCTGACGACGGCGGCAACGGATTCGACCGGCTGGCCCGGCTGTATGCCGACCAGGCCGCGCAATCGGTGCTGCATCAGCATTTTCGCCGCGCCGCGCAGCCTGGTCAGGTCTTTGCGCGGTTGCAGGCAAGCCTGCGCGGGCTTTTTGGCATCGATGCGGCCTGTGTGTTTGCGCCGGCGGCGGATGGCATGCTGCGCGCCAGCCCGCTGCTGCCGGCGCCGGCAGGGCTGAAAGCGCTCGCCATCCCGCCCGACGACGGCCATTGCGTCCTGACGCGCGCGCTGGCGCGCAACGCACCCCAGCAATTCCAATGCGGCGAGCCTGAGTCTGCGCTGGTCGACCAGCAGATTGCCCGTCTGCTGGGCGCAAGCGGGTTTCTGTGTCAGCCGCTCCCCCTGGCCGGCGCGCAGACCGGCGTGCTGGTGGCGGGCGATGCCGCGCCGGGCCTGGAGGAAACGCCGCTCTGGCGCGATCTCCTGGCCGCATGCGCCGAAGCGCTGCATCCGCGCGCTGCATCCCCCGCTGCGGCCCACACAGAGGCAGCAGACCGGCAGGCTCCGGCCGCCGCCGAAGGCATTCCGCGCGAACGGGTGCGCCGCGCCATTCATGAGGTGGCCAACCCCCTCACCATCATGCGTAATTACGTGAACCTGCTGTCCGAGCGTCTGGGCAGCGATTCGTCGGTACAGCGAGACCTCGACATCATCGGTGACGAGATCGAACGCGTCGCCCGCATCGTGCGGGGGCTGACGGCTGTCGAGGAAACGTCGGCACCGCATGCCCAGATGGAACTGGCATCGGTCAACGGCATCGTCTCCGAGCTGGTGCGCATGGCCCTGGGGACGCTGCTGGCACCGAACAAGGTGACGGTGCAGATTGACCTCAACCCGGACGTGCCGCCGTTGCCGCTCAACAAGGACCTGCTCAAGCAGGTGCTCTTCAACCTGGCCAAGAATGCTGTCGAGGCCATGCCCAAAGGCGGCCATCTCAAATTCAGCACGCGCCTGATCGACAACAACGGCCAGCGGCAGGTTGAGATCGAGGTTGCCGATACCGGGCCGGGCTTGCCGCCAGAAGTGGTCGCACACTTGTTCGAGCCCGTCGCCTCGAAGAAGGGAGGCGACCATGCTGGCCTGGGCCTGTCGATCAGCCGCGCCCTGGTCGAACGCATGAACGGTCTGCTCGACTGCCGCAGCACGGCGCAGGGCACCTGCTTCCTGATCCGCCTGCCCACCTTGCAAAACGGCCAGGCGCCGCTCACGACAACACGCTACGGGTCGATGTAACCCGGCATGAGGAGAATTGAGTATGTCCCACGATCCCGTCGAAGCTGAGCAGCACGGCTCGGTCAGCGCCTTTCCGGTTCGCCCCCATGTTCTGGTGGTGGACGACGAACCCCTGATACTCGAGGGCCTGAAACGCCTGCTTGCCGCGCGCGAATTCGACGTGTCCACTGCCGGCGGCGGCTGCGATGCCCTGATCGCCATCGGCAAACAACAATTCGACGCCATCCTGCTCGACCTCGGCATGCCCGACCTCAATGGCAATGAAGTGCTGCGTTTTGTCGCCGAACGGAGCCCGGGCACGCCGGTGATCGTGGTTTCGGGCGAAAGCGCCATCGATGCCGCGATCCGCGCCCTGCGCGGCGGCGCAGCCGATTTCGTGCGCAAGCCCTACGAACCCGAAGAGCTGTTGCGGCGCATCGACAATGTGCTGGCGCGCCGCCGGCTGGAAAAGGAAAACAACCATATCCTGCAACGCTTGCAGCAGTCGGAAAAGTGGCACCGCTTCCTCGTCAACAGCTCGCCCGATTTCATCTACACGCTGGACAAGGACGGCCGCTTCACCTTCGTCAACGAACGTGTCGAAAGCCTGCTCGGCTACCGCAGCGAAGACCTGCTGGGCCAGCACTACAGCCTGGTCGTGCACGAGGACGACATTGCCCGCGCCGAGCACGTGTTCAACGAGCGCCGCGCCGGCGACCGCAACGCGCGCAACATCGAAATCCGCCTCAAGTGCAACCCCGGGGCGCGCCGCCCGCGCCTGATGAACGGCCGCTGCAAATCGGTGGAACTCACCGCCACCGGCATGTATGACGAACAGGCCAGCCCCTTCGAACAGCGTTTCATCGGCAGCTACGGCGTCGCCAAGGACATCACCGAGCGCAAGCAGGCCGAGGAGACCGTGCATTTCCAGGCCTACCACGACCTGCTCACCGGTTTGCCCAACCGCGCGTTATTCCGCGACCATCTCGGCCTCATGCTCGCGCAGGCCAAGCGCAACCAGAAGCCGCTCGCCGTGCTGAGCCTCGACCTGGACCATTTCAAGGTCATCAACGATTCGCTCGGCCACACCATTGGCGACGAGCTGCTGCTCGCCGTGGGCGCGCGCCTGCGTCAGTGCCTGCGCGAAGGCGACACGCTCGCGCGACTGGGCGGCGACGAGTTCGCGGTGCTGCTGCCCACTCTCGCGTCGCGCGGCGACGTCGAGCATATCTGCCGCAAGATCATCCAGGTGCTGTCCAAACCGGTGTACGTGAAGGGCCACGAAATCTACATCTCCGTGAGCATAGGCGCCTGCGTCTCGCCGGACGACGGCGACATGATCGACAGCCTCATCCGCCAGGCCGAAATCGCCATGTATCAGGCCAAATCGCAGGGTCGCTGCCGCTTGCAGTTCTGGGAATCGGGCATGCAGGCGCCCTATTCCGAGCGCATGCAGATCGAAGCCGACCTGCGCCGTGGACTGGCACGCAACGAATTCGTGCTGTTCTACCAGCCGCAGGTCGATACCGGCACCGGTGAAGTGCGCGGCTTCGAGGCGCTGCTGCGCTGGTGGCACCCGCAGCGCGGTCTGCTCACGCCCGCTGACTTCATCCCGGTGGCCGAGGAATCCGGCGTCATCGTCCCCATCGGCGATTGGGTGCTGCGCCAGGCCAGCGCGCAGCTTGCCGAATGGCAGCGCGCCGGGCTGCCGCCGGTGCGCCTGTCGATCAACATCTCGGCGCGCCAGCTGGAAAATCCCGATTTCGTGGACAGCGTGATGCGCGCCATACAGGTGTACGCGCTCGATGGCCACCAGATGGAACTGGAAATCACCGAGAGCCTGCTGATGCGCGATTTTGAAGCCAACGCCATCAAGCTCGGCCGGCTGTCCGCTTCCGGCATCCGGCTGGCCATCGACGACTTCGGCACCGGCTACAGCTCGTTCAAGTATCTGTCGCGCTTTCCCATCCACACGCTCAAAATCGACCAATCCTTCGTTCAGGATCTGGAACGCGAGGAGAACATCTCCATCGTCAATGCCATGATCGCCATGGGACGCGGCATGAACCTCAACGTCGTTGCCGAAGGCGTGGAAACCGAATCGCAGCTTGTTCGCCTGCAGCAGATGCGCTGTCACGAGATGCAGGGATATTTTTACAGTGCACCGGTATCCGGCCACGAGGCGACACATCTGCTGGCAAACCGCGCCAGAGGGTTCGGACACGCCGGCCGTGCGGCGGGCTGACAGGCCCCGCGCAAGTAATCGCAAAACAAAGCGCCCCGAAATCGTCGGGCGGGACTACGGGATGAAGGGTGGCGCGCCGCGGTAGCGGGCTACATGCTGCGCTGCCGCCGCGTGGATTGCTCGCCCGACCACACGCAAAGGACAAGCACACGATGGCACGGAACGACACCGCCCGGAACGGCAACGGCGGCCACCTCGGCTTCGAGGCCGAACTCTTCAAGGCCGCCGACAAGCTGCGCGGCAACATGGAGCCTTCCGACTACAAGCACGTAGCCCTTGGACTC
>JAIWOL010000196.1 GCA_020216925.1 Thiobacillus sp.
GCCGGCAGTGCCGCCGCGCGCGCACGCCAGGCGGCGCAGGCGGCACAGGCCCAGGTGGCGGAAGCGGAGAGCCGCGCCAGGCTGGCGCAGGCCAACAGCGCGCGCTATCAGGCGCTCACCCAGCAAAACTTCGTCGCCAAAGAAATGGCCGACAGCCGCCGGCACGAGGCGTCTGCCGCCGAAGCGGCGCAGGCGGCGGCGCGCGCCAATGCCATCGCGGCGCAGCGTGAGATCGGTCGCGCCGAAGCCGAATTGCAGGCGATCGGTCAACTGCGCAACAGCCTCAAGCTGCGGAGCCCGGTCGACGGCGTGGTGACCGCGCGCGAAGCCGAGCCCGGCACCACCGTGGTCGCCGGCCAGGCGGTATTGCGGCTGATCGACCCGAGGCAATTGTGGGTGCGCGCCCGCGTCGACCAGGCCCGCGCCGAAGGGGTCGTCGTGGGACAGACGGCGGGGATCGTGCTGCGTTCCGCGCCAGGATCAGCGTTGCCCGGCAAGGTCGTGCGGATCGAGCTGCAAAGCGATGCGGTGACCGAGGAGCGCATCGTCAATGTGGCCTTCGATGCCGCGCCGGAACAACTGTATCTGGGCGAACTCGCGGAAGTGAGCATCCGCCTGCCCGGCACGCGCAATGCGCTCGCCGTGCCGCGTGCTGCCCTGGTACAGCATCAGGGCCAAGTCGGGGTGTGGCGGATCGATGCGGGTCGCGCGCGCTTCCAGCCGGTGCGGCCCGGCGTGCAGACTGCGGATCGGGTGCAGATCGTGTCCGGTCTGCAAGCCGGCGACAGCGTCATCGTCTACAGCGCAAAACAGCTCGATGACGGCGTGCGGGTACGCGAACAGAAGCTGACGCCGCGCTGAAGCCGCATGATCAACCTCGCGCGGCGCGACATCGCGCATCACCTCAAGAGTTACCTTTTGACCGGGCTGGGCCTGGGCTTGCTGATCGGCGTCACGCTCACCATGGCCGGCGTCTACCGCGGCATGGTCGACGACGCCAAGGTGCTGCTGCGCGCGGTCGATGCCGATGTCTGGGTGGTGCAGCAGAACACCCTGGGGCCGTTCGCCGAGCCGTCCTCGGTGCCGGACGATCTTTACCGGGCGCTACTGGGGCTCGAAGGCGTGGAAGAAACCGGCAACGTCGCCTACCTCACCATGCAGGTGTCGCACCAAGGCAAAACCCAGCGCGTGATGGTGGCGGGTTACGAGGCGGGCAAACCCGGCGGGCCGTCTTTTCTGGTGGCGGGGCGTCCCATCGCCCGCGCGCACTACGAGGCGGTGGCCGACGCCAAGACCGGCTTCGCGGTGGGCGACGTGGTGCGCATCCGCCGCAACGACTACACGGTTGTCGGACTCACCCGGCGCATGGTGTCCTCCGGCGGCGACCCGATGCTGTTCATCCCGCTGAAGGACGCACAGGAAGCGCAGTTCCTCAAGGACAACGACGCCATCGTCGAGGACCGCAAGCGGCTCGCAGCCAACCCGGCGGTCAACCGCCCCGGCCAGCCCGGCGTGCTCGAAGCGGTGCAGGCGATCCAGGCCTCCAGCCACAAGGTCAACGCCGTGCTGCTGCGGCTTGCGCCCGGCGCGGACGCGCGCGCGGTCGCCGACACCATCGCGCGCTGGCAGCGGTACACCGCCTACACGCGCGACGACATGGAGGACATCCTCGTCGCCAAGCTCATCGCCACGGCGGCGAAGCAGATCGGGCTGTTTCTCATCATTCTCGCGGTGGTGAGCGCGGCCATCGTCGCCTTCATCATCTATACGATGACGCTTGGCAAGATCAAGGAGATCGCCGTGCTGAAGCTGATCGGCACCCGGAACCGCACCATTGCCGCGATGATCGTGCAGGAGGCGCTGGGCCTGGGCGTCATCGGATTCTTCGTCGGCAAGTTTGCCGCCACGCTGTGGGCGCCGGCCTTCCCCAAGTACGTGCTGCTCGAGACCGGCGACGCCGTGCGCGCCTTCGCGCTTACGCTCATCGTGTGCACGCTGGCTTCGGTGCTGGCGATCCGTGCCGCGCTCAGAATCGACCCGGCGGAGGCGATCGGTGGCTGAGGCGCCCGCCATCCGCATCGAGGGCCTGACCAAACGCTACGGCAGCGGCAGCACTGCGGTCGATGCGCTGAAGGGCGTCGATATGACCGTCTATCCCGGCGAGGTGGTCGGGCTGATCGGCCCGTCCGGGTCGGGCAAGACGACGCTGCTGAAATGCCTCGGCGCGGTGATCGAGCCGACCACAGGGAAATTTACCCTCGGCGGCGACGTGATCTACGACAACGGCTGGAAGACGGACGATCTGCGCGCCCTGCGCCGCGACCGCATCGGTTTCGTGTTCCAGGCGCCCTACCTGATTCCGTTTCTCGATGCCACCGACAATGTCGCGCTGCTGCCGATGCTGGCCGGCGTGCCGAATGCCGAGGCGCGCGCCATCGCATTGGAAATGCTCACCGCGCTCGACGTGCAGCACCGCGCCCAGGCGCGCATTCCCGAGCTCTCGGGCGGCGAGCAGCAGCGTGT
>JAIWOL010000040.1 GCA_020216925.1 Thiobacillus sp.
TGCTCGCGCCGCTGCGGGTCGGGGGCGGGACGGCCTTGCGCGGCGACGCGAACGGCGCGCTCGGGGCGCGCAACGGGCGGCTCGGGCGTGGCGGGTTCGAGCATGACCTCGACTTCGATCTGCGGAACCGGCACGCTGCGCATCACCAGCCACGGGGCGATGAAGAGCAGGGCGATCAGGTGCAGGACAAGCGAGATCGCCAGCGGCCCATAGGCTTGCACACGACCTTCGGCACGCGCCGAAGCGGCCTGTTTCGCAGATGAATCAGCGGGCGGCATCGGGCTGGGTGGAGGCGGTCACGAAGCTCATGCGCGCGATGCCGGCGCGGTTGACCGCAGCCATCACCTCGGCGATGCGTCCGTAGGCGACGCGATAGTCGGCCTTGAGCTGCACGGCAAGTTCGGGATCGGCCTTGAGTCGTGCCTGTAACTGGGTTTCGAGATTCTCGCCGGCGACCTGCTCCTGGTCGACGTAGACATTGCCGTCGGCGTCGATGATGAGCTCGACCTTGTTGACCGGGATGAGCTTGGCCACGGGCGCGGTCTTGGGCAGGCTGACCGGCACGGCCTGGAGCAGAAAAGGCGCTGTCACCATGAAAATGACGAGCAGGACCAGCATCACGTCCACCATGGGCGTGACGTTGATCTCGCTCATGGGTGCGTAGTCGTTGGGGCGCAGCAGGGCCATATCACTTGCCCTCGTCTTTTTTGACGTCGGTTTTCTTATCGGCGCGGTACGGCGTCTTCATCACCAGGTGCAGAAAATCGGTGGCAAACTGATCGATGCCGGCAACCGTGGTGCGCACGCGCCGCACGCCATAGTTGTACGCCAGCACGGCGGGAATCGCGGTGGCGATGCCGAAGGCGGTAGCGGCGAGCGCCTCGCCCACCGGGCCGGCAACCACGTTCAGACTGGCCGAATTCGACAGACTGATGTTCTGCAACGCGTGCATGATGCCCCACACGGTGCCGAACAGGCCAACGAAAGGCGCGGTGCTGCCGATGCTGGCCAGCGCCATCAGGCCGTATTCCTTGCGGTGCTGAATCTGTTGCAACTGGCTCTTCAGCGTGCGTTCGAGAATGTCCTTGCGGTCACCCAGGCTGTCGAGGCTGAGCGGGGCCTGCCTGTCTTCGGAAATGGCTTCGAAACCTGCCACGGTAAGCGCGGCGAGGTCGCCTGACTGGGCACGTGCAATGGCTTCGCCGGCATGCAGATCCCTGGCGGCCCAGAACGCCTTCTTGAAGGCGGCGTTGCGCCGGGCGTCGCGCACGCTCTGCCACACCCGGGCCAGGATCAGCGTCCAGGTCACGATGGAGAAGATCAGCAGGACAGCCAGTGTCAGATTCACGGCAAAGGATTCGGTTAACGTCAGCATGCGGAGAGTTCCTGTACTTTCGAGCCGGCAAACACAGCGGCGGATAATTTAAGTTTATTAAGACTAACTAATAAACAAAATTCATTTTAACCCGGTCTCCGTGCGCAAAGGAACGGCGAACGGGCCATCGCCCACGATTAACCCGGGGAATTTGGTTATGATGGTATGAAATTTCCATCCTTGCCGCTGCTGTCATTCACCATGCGACCTACCGCAATCCTACTGATTTCCTGCCCTGACCAGAAAGGACTGGTCGCAGCCATTGCGGACTTTCTGCTGTTGCACGATGCCAACATTCTCCACGCCGACCAGCACCAGGATGCGGAGCTCAAGCTCTTCCTGATGCGGGTGGAGTGGGATCTCACCGGCTTCAACCTCGACCTGGCCGATTTCGCGGCAGCGTTCAAGCCCATCGCCGAGCGTTTCGGCATGACCTGGCGGCTGGCCGAGTCGAGCCGCAAGGCGCGCCTGGCGGTCTTCGTGTCCAAGTTCGACCACTGCCTGGCCGATCTGCTCTACCGCTTTCAGAGCGGTGAATTACGGTGCGAGCTGCCGATCATCGTCAGCAACCACGAAGACACCCGCTGGCTGGCCGAGGCCTATCGCGTGCCTTTCCAGCACATGACGGTGACCCGCGACAACAAGCCCGATGCGGAAAAAATGCAGCTGGCGATCCTGCGCGACCTGAAAATCGACTTCATCGTGCTGGCGCGCTACATGCAGGTGCTGTCGGCCGATTTCATCCGCCACTTCCCCAGCCGCATCATCAATATCCACCATTCCTTCCTGCCGGCCTTCCACGGAGCCAAGCCCTATCACCGGGCGTTCGAGCGCGGCGTGAAGCTGATCGGCGCCACCGCGCACTATGTCACCGAAACGCTCGACGACGGCCCGATCATCGAACAGGACGTGGCGCGCATCTCGCACCGCGACAGTCTCGACGATCTCGTCACCAAGGGGGCCGACCTGGAGAAAGTGGTACTCTCGCGCGCCGTGAAATGGCATCTCGACAACCGCGTATTGGTGTACGCCAACAAGACTGTCGTGTTCGACTGAAGCCATGATCGAAGCCAGCGTTTCCGCCCCCGCCTTGAAATCGGCTTTCACGGCACGGCCGCAGCAAACCGGTGTCTGGCCTGCCTGCGTTGCGCCAGACCGGCGCCCCGCCGGCTCATGGCGTGGCGCGACATCCATGACACCCGCCCGGACCTGTCGCCCGTTACCCCGGGGCCTGCGGCAACGAACGCACCCCGCCCTCGCGCAGGCTTGCAGCAACGGGCTGGCGGCACCACAATCGACGACGCGCAGCCAGCCCATCCGGTCTGCCGCAAAATCCAGTCGATGGCGCACCCGCTGCCCAGTGAGCCGGGCGAGCCATTGCACACACGCCCCACCCTGCGCGCCTATGCTGCGCCGACCGCCCGGCGTGAAACCGGCACGTCGCGCGAATGCGGCTGCATGGTCGCAGCCGGGCTTCGGTCTCATCGACTTCACTGCGTACACCTGAACCGGCATTTTTCCGCATGACAGACATCCTCGTTCTCTATTACAGCGCGCACGGCAGCGTGCGCGGCATGGCGCAACTCGTTGCGCGCGGCGTCAATCAGGTCGCCGGAGCCCAGGCGCGGCTGCGCAGCGTGCCGCCGGTGGCGCCGCGCACCCAGGTCGCCTGTCCCCCGGTGCCCGACGAGGGCGCGCCCTATGTCGAACTCGCCGATCTGGAGCAGTGCGCCGGCCTGGCACTGGGTTCGCCTACGCGTTTTGGCAACATGGCCGCGCCGCTCAAGCATTTTCTCGACACCACCGGCGCGCTGTGGGCGCAGGGTGCGCTGGCCGGCAAGCCTGCGGCAGTGTTCACGTCCACGGCCAGCCTGCATGGTGGCCAGGAAAGCACACTGCTGTCGATGATGACGCCGCTGCTGCACCACGGCATGGTGATTCTCGGCCTGCCGTACACCTTGACCGAGGTGAACACCACGCGCAGCGGCGGCACGCCCTACGGCGCCAGCCACTGGGCAGGCGTCGACGACGACAGGCCCCTGAGCGAAGAAGAACGCAGCCTGTGCCTCGCACTGGGCAAACGCCTTGCCGAAACGGCGCTCAAGCTCGCCGCCTGACTGCGGCCAACGTTCCTATGAATCGTCTGCAACTGACCGCCAGCACGAGCCTGATCGCGCTGATTTTTCTCTGCGTCGCCTGGGAACTGTGGCTGGCCCCGTTACGCCCCGGCGGCTCGTGGCTGGTACTGAAGGCCCTGCCGCTGCTGGCCCCGCTCATGGGCATCCTCAAGGGCCGCCGCTATACCTATCAGTGGGCGCCGATGCTGGTGCTGGCGTATTTCAGCGAGGGCATCATGCGCGCATGGAGCGAACGCGGCCTGTCGCAGGCGCTGGCTGCGGGCGAGATCGTTCTGTCGGGAGTGTTTTTCTTTGCCGCGATCTACTACGCCAAGTTCAGCGCGCCTTCGCGGCGATCGCCATGAAAAACGCCCCTCGCGGGGCGTTTGCTTACGCCGGCGCGGCAACGGCGATCAAACCTGAGGGTGCGCGCGCTCGAGCTTGGAGTCGAGCTTGTTGAGCGCATGCAGATAGGCCTTGGCCGAAGCAATCACGATATCGGTATCCGCCCCCTGCCCGTTCACCACGCGGCCATTCTTGGCCAGGCGCACCGTGACCTCGCCCTGCGAATCGGTGCCGCTGGTGATGTTGTTCACCGAATAAAGCAACAGGTCCGCACCGCTGCACACCACTGATTCCAGGGCCTTGAATGCGGCGTCGACGGGTCCGGAACCGCTGCCCTCCGCACGCATCTCGTTGCCGTCGTCGGTAAATACCAGGCTGGCGCGCGGCACTTCGCCGGTTTCAGAGCACACTTTCATCGACACCAGCTTGAAACGCTCGTGCTCGGCGGCGTAGCCCTCGTCGGACACCAGGGCCTGCAAATCTTCGTCAAAAATCTCGCGTTTCTTGTCGGCCAGATCCTTGAAGCGCGCAAACGCGGTGTTGAGCGCCTCTTCAGTCTCCAGGACGATGCCGAGCTCGGCCAGTTTGCTCTTGAACGCAGCGCGGCCGGAGAGCTTGCCCAGCGTCAGTCGGTTGGCGTGCCAGCCCACGTCCTCGGCGCGCATGATCTCGTAGGTTTCGCGGTGCTTGAGCACGCCGTCCTGGTGAATGCCGGATTCATGCGCGAAGGCGTTTGCGCCGACGATGGCCTTGTTGGGCTGCACCGGATAGCCGGTGATGGTGGAGACGAGCTTGGACGCCGGCACGATCTGCGTGGCGTCGATCCTCGAATCGCAGTTGAACACGTCGCGGCGGGTGCGCACCGCCATCACGATTTCCTCCAGCGAGGCATTGCCTGCGCGCTCGCCCAGGCCGTTGATGGTGCACTCGACCTGGCGCGCGCCGTTCATCACCGCGGCAAGCGAGTTGGCGACCGCCATGCCGAGGTCGTTGTGGCAGTGGGTCGACCAGACGACCTTGTCGGCGCCGGGCACGCGTCCGATCAGCTGCTTCATGCGCTCGCCCCACAAGGCCGGGATGCTGTAGCCGACGGTGTCGGGCACGTTGATCGTTTTGGCACCGGCCTTGATCACCTCGTCGAAGATGTGGACGAGGAAATCCATGTCGGAACGCACCGCGTCCTCGGCCGAGAATTCGACGTCGTCGGTGTATTCGAGCGCGAGCTTCACGGCCTTGACCGCCGCCTCGACCACCTGGTCGGGCTGCATGCGCAGCTTCTTTTCCATGTGGATGGGGCTGGTGGCGATGAAGGTGTGGATGCGCCCGGACCTGGCCGGCTTGATCGCGCCGCCCGCGGCATGGATGTCGCGTTCGTTGGCACGCGCCAGCGAACAGATGGTCGAGTTCTGGATGGTCTCGGCAATGGTGCGGATCGCCTCGGCGTCGCCCGGGCTGGCTGCGGCAAAACCGGCCTCGATGACGTCGACGCCGAGTTTTTCGAGCTGGCGGGCGATACGGAGCTTCTCTTCCTTGGTCATCGATGCGCCGGGGCTTTGTTCGCCGTCGCGCAAGGTGGTGTCGAAAATATACAAACGATCATTCATGGCGGGCTCCATGTGGGTCGGCGTCGCACTCGGGGCGATCAGGCCGATGCATTGTTTTCATGTGCCGGGAAGGACTCGGCGCCGGGGTGCTGCTGGGGGAGGGGGGATCAGTATGCGCGCGCGACGCGCAGCAGCAGGCTGCCGAACAGAACACTCGACAGGCAGAGAAGGAAAGACGGCTGCGACCAATTAGACATAGTCTAAATTTTAACCATTTTCAGCGAGCAGACAAGTCACGGGTCGCCCCGCCGTCTAGCGTGCGGCTTTTTTGCCACGCGCCATCCGTATCACCGCGTCGACATAACCCGACAGTCCATACAGGACAAAGCCGCCGAACAGCACCTCGGGCGGGCTGGTCGAGATCAGCACGAACGCCAGTACCACCAGCAGGATGACGAAGAACGGCACGCTTTTACGAAGATTGATTTCCTTGCCGCTGTAGTAACGGAAATTGCTGACCATCGTCAGGCCGCCAAACAATGCCAGCGCCGCAGCGAGCCAGCTCACCGTTTCGCCCGCCACCCCGTATTCGACCATGGCCCAGACAAACCCTGCGATCAGCGCCGCGGCAGAGGGGCTGGGCAATCCCTGGAAGAAGCGTTTGTCGGTGACGGCCTCAAGCTGGGTGTTGAAACGCGCCAAGCGGAGTGCGGCCCCTGCGCAATAAACAAAGGCGGCAATCCAGCCAAGCTTGCCCATGTCCTGCAGGGCAAATTCATAGATCACCAGGGCGGGGGCGACGCCGAACGACACCATGTCGGACAGGCTGTCATACTCGGCACCGAATGCGCTCTGGGTATGCGTCATGCGCGCCACGCGGCCATCGAGGCCATCGAGAATCATGGCAATGAAGATCGCCATGGCGGCGTGCTCGAAACGACCGTTCATTGCCTGCACGATGGCGTAAAACCCTGCGAACAAGGCGCCTGTGGTGAACAGGTTGGGCAGCAGGTAGATGCCGCGGTCACGCATGCGCGGTCGAACGGCGTCGGTCTTGCGGTGATTGAATTCGAGCATGAGGCCTGAACGTATGGGCAGCTGTTACCAGCGAGCCAATATGGTACGCCCGCCCGTGACCTTCTGGCCGATACTCACTTGCGGCCTTGCCGAAACAGGCAGATAGACATCCACCCGCGAGCCGAAACGGATGAAGCCGTAACGCTGCCCGCGCGACAGCGTGTCGCCGACGCGGGCATAGCAAAGAATGCGGCGCGCGATCAGTCCCGCAATCTGCACGCAGGTGATATCGCCGCGCGCGGCGGCGATGTGGATCGCGTTACGCTCGTTCTCGGTCGAGGCCTTGTCGAGATCGGCGTTGACGAAAAGGCCCGGCGTATACCAGATCCCTTTGACAACGCCATCCACCGGACTCTTGTTCGAATGCACGTTGAACACGTTCATGAATACGCTGATTTTCAGCGCATCACGATCGAGCACCGTGTCGCGGACTTTTTCCACGACCACGATGCGGCCATCCGCTGGCGCAATCACCGCATCGGCATCGGCGGGGGGAACGCGGGCGGGATCACGGAAGAACTGCAGCGCGAACACCGCCCAGATCCAGAACGGAATCGACCACCAGCCCAACAGCCAGGTAGCAACGAGCGCAGCCGCGAACGCGGCAAGGAGAACCAGCCAGCCTTCGCGGGCGATGAGGGGATTCTTCATTGTTGGAGGGGCAGGATTCGGGGATCAGGATGCACGGGCCAGCATGCAGCGGTAGGCCGCACAGAAATCCCTGTTTCGCGAATCCCGACCCCTGGCCCCTTTCAGTTCTTCGACTGGTCGACCAGCTTGTTGGCCTTGATCCACGGCATCATGTCGCGCAGCCTGGCGCCGGTCACCTCGATCGGATGCTCGGCATTGAGGCGGCGACGCGCGGTCATGGCTGGATAGTTGGTCTTGCCTTCCTGGATGAACATCTTGGCGTATTCGCCGGTCTGGATGCGCTTGAGCGCATGCTTCATGGCGGCGCGCGACGCCTCGTTGATGACCTCGGGGCCGGTGACGTACTCGCCGTACTCGGCGTTGTTCGAGATCGAGTAGTTCATGTTAGCGATGCCGCCTTCGTACATCAGATCGACGATCAGCTTCAGTTCGTGCAGGCACTCGAAGTAGGCCATCTCGGGCGCGTAACCGGCCTCGACCAGGGTTTCGAAGCCCATCTTCACCAGTTCGACGGCGCCGCCGCACAGCACGGCCTGCTCGCCGAACAGGTCGGTCTCGGTCTCCTCGCGGAAGGTGGTTTCGATCACGCCGCCCTTGGTGCCGCCGTTGGCCGCCGCATAGGACAGGGCGATATCGCGTGCCTTGCCGGACTTGTCCTGGTAGAGGGCGATGAGCGAGGGTACGCCGCCGCCGCGCCTGTATTCGGAACGCACGGTGTGGCCGGGGCCCTTGGGCGCGATCATGATCACGTCCAGATCGGCGCGCGGCACGATCTGGTTGTAGTGGATGTTGAAGCCGTGGGCGAAGGCGAGGGTTGCGCCCTTCTTGATGTTGGGTTCGATCTCGTTGTAGTAGACGCCGGGCTGCTGCTCGTCCGGCACCAGGATCATGACGACGTCGGCGTCCTTCACCGCGGCGGCGACTTCCTTGACGGCGTGACCGGCCTTCTTGGCCTTGTCCCATGAGGCGCCGCCCTTCCTGAGGCCGACGGTGACCTTGACGCCCGAGTCGGTGAGGTTGGCGGCGTGGGCGTGGCCCTGCGAGCCGTAGCCGACGATGGTGACCTTCTTCTTCTTGATGAGGGAAAGGTCGGCGTCCTTGTCGTAATAAACTTTCATGGCGGTTCCTAGGTGTGTGGGGATTGACGTATGAATCAGGCTTTGAGGCTGCGCTCGCCGCGGCCTATGCCGGACGCGCCGGTGCGCACCGTTTCAATGATGAGGCCGGAGTCGATGGCCTCCAGGAAGGCGTCGAGCTTGGAGCCCGTGCCGGTGAGCTCGATGGTGTAGGTCGTCTCGGTCACATCGATGATGCGTCCGCGAAAGATGTCGGCGGTGCGTTTCATTTCTTCGCGTCCGGCGCCCACCGCCTTGACCTTGATCAGCATCAGTTCGCGCTCGATGTGCTGGCCTTCGGTCAGGTCCATCACCTTGATCACGTCGATCAGTTTGTTGAGCTGCTTGGTGATCTGCTCGATGATGTCTTCCGAGCCCACGGTGACGATGGTCATGCGCGACAGCGTGGCATCCTCGGTAGGCGCGACGGAGAGCGATTCGATGTTGTAGGCGCGCGCGGAAAACAGGCCGGCCACGCGCGACAGCGCGCCCGCCTCGTTTTCCATGAGGAGCGAGATGATGTGGCGGCTGCTCATCACAGTTCCTCCGCCAGGATCATCTCGGACAGCCCCTTGCCGCCCTCGACCATGGGGAAGACGTTTTCGGTCTGGTCGGTCTGGAAGTCCATGAATACCATGCGTTCCTTGAGTGCGGGCGAGAAGGCTTCGCGGATCGCGGCCTCGACATCCTCCGGCTTGTCGATGCGCATGCCGACGTGACCGTAGGCTTCGGCAAGCTTGACGAAATCAGGCAGCGATTCCATGTAGGACTCGGCGTAGCGGCTGCCGTAGAAGAACTCCTGCCACTGCCGCACCATGCCCATGTAGCGGTTGTTGAGCGTGAGCACCTTGACCGGGATGCGGTACTGCTTGCAGGTGGAGAGTTCCTGGATGCACATCTGGATCGACGATTCGCCGGTGATGCACGCGACCTGCGCCTCGGGGTGCGCGAGCTGCACGCCCATCGCGTACGGCAGGCCCACGCCCATGGTGCCGAGACCTCCGGAATTGATCCAGCGGCGCGGTTTGTCGAACTTGTAGTACTGCGCCGCCCACATCTGGTGCTGGCCGACGTCGGAGGTGACGAAGGCGTCGCCCTTCGTCACGTCCCACAGCTTCTCGACCACGTACTGCGGCTTGATGATGGGGCTCTGCCTGTTGTACTTGAGGCAGTTCTTCGCGCGCCACAGCTCGATCTGCGTCCACCAGGCGTTGAGCGCGGCGGCGTCCGGCTTCTCCTTCGCCTGCCTGAGCAGCGCCAGCATGTCGGTGAGCACGGATTTGACGTCGCCGACGATGGGCACGTCGACCTTGACGCGCTTGGAAATCGACGACGGGTCGATGTCGACGTGGATGATGCGACGCTGCTCGCGCGCGAAGTGCGCGGGGTTGCCGATCACGCGGTCGTCGAAGCGGGCGCCGACCGCGAGCAGCACGTCGCAGTGCTGCATCGCCATGTTGGCTTCATAGGTGCCGTGCATGCCGAGCATGCCGAGGTTCTGCCTGTCGGTGGCCGGATGCCCGCCCAGGCCCATCAGGGTATTGGTGACGGGAAAGCCCAGCAGGGTGGCCAGTTCGGTCAACTGCGCCGCGGCATCGCCGAGCACCACGCCGCCGCCGATGTAGATCATCGGGCGTTGCGCTTCGAGCAGCATCTGCACCGCGCGCTTCATCTGCCCGCTATGGCCCTTGACCACGGGGTTGTACGAGCGCATCTCGATGCTGGCCGGGTACTCGAACTCGGTCTTGTGGTACGTGATGTCCTTCGGCACGTCGACCACGACCGGACCGGGACGGCCGGTGGCGGCAATGATGAAGGCTTTTTTCATCGTCTCGGCGAGGTCCTTCACGTCCTTGACGAGGAAATTGTGCTTGACGCAGGGACGGGTGATGCCCACGGTATCGACTTCCTGGAAGGCATCCATGCCGATCGCGGGGGTCGGCACCTGGCCGGTAACCACGACGATGGGCACCGAATCCATATAGGCCGTGGCAATGCCGGTCACGGCATTGGTCGCCCCCGGCCCGGACGTCACCAGCGCGACGCCGACGCGTCCGGTCGCGCGCGCGTACGCATCTGCCGCATGCACGGCAGCCTGCTCGTGGCGAACCAGCACGTGCTTGAACTTGTTCTGCTTGAAGATTTCGTCGTAAATGTTGAGCACAGCCCCGCCGGGATAGCCGAACACAAACTCGACCCCTTCTTCGGCCAGACAACGTACGACGATCTCGGCGCCCGTGGCTTCCATAAACTGGCTACAAATCAATTCGTTGGTGAACCCGGGAGGGTAATCGGTTTGTCCGGTGACGGTCAAGAATTCCCGCACCCGCGCTGCAATCCGGCATCAATAAAAACCCCTCAAGGAGGGGTTTTTATTGTCTGCGCCAAACCGGTCTTATTCGTGCGCGGTTTCAGCCAGCGCCCGCATGATCTCGTTCAGCGAACCCTGGGCGTTGTCGACCAGACAAACCATGTTGCCGTGGCTGCACACCGTCATCGAGGCCCCCTTGACGACCCAGCCCTGGGACGGCGACCAGCCCCGCATCTGCGAAAACAAAGAAAGCAGATCGGTGTTGCCGGAAACCATGCGCCGGTACCACTGGGCAAAATGCGCCAGCCTTTCCATCAGGTCGGGGGGCAACATGCCTTGCGCCTCCATGACCGCGCCGTCGTCGCGAAAGCGGCAGACCGCAGTTACGCCATCGAGCACCAGAATTTTTCTCAGCGACATGGCAAAGGCCTCAGGCGGTTTTCAGGGCATTGAAGGCGGCTTCGTAATCGGCATCACGGTTCTTGACGATCACGCCGCAATTGCCATTGACCACCACCGACCACTCCAGACCCACCACAGAAAAGCCCTGTAGGGGCTGGAAGCCCACCTGCCCGGTCAGCGCCTCCCAGCCACGCGCCTCCATGCCGGCAATCGCCAGATTGGCCACGCACGAACGCGTCAGAAGATCCAGTACCTGCGGCGTCAGTTCAGTGCCCTCGCGCAACACGTGGCTTTGCATCTCGCCGCGGTCGTTGTAGGTGAAGGCAGCCATCGCGCCCGGCAACTCCATCATTTTTTCCAGATTCATGTTCGCTCCCCCGGTTGGCATGGATTCAGTACAAGGCTTCCTTGGTATCTCCGCCCAGCTTGGCGTAGAGGTTGACCAGCAGGTCGTCTCCGATATCGCCAACCTTGGCCCGCATGATGGTCATCACGTCGTTGAGCAGCTCTTCGCGGTTTTCGATGAAGGCAAAATAATTGCCTACTGCGCAGACGGTGACGTTTGCACCGCGCGCAATCCAGCCCTGAACCGGCCGGCAGCCGCAGTTCTCGGCGAAGGAATCGAAAATTTCGGACTGCATGTTGACGGAGAGCGTATTGGCTCGACATAAAATCGAGGCCATGCGCGCGAATTCGTCGGTGAGCGCGCCCAGGTATGAGAACCTGTCGCCACGGTAAGCATATTCTCCAGCTGCGATCACGCCGGGAATTGCCATCAGCTGCTTGACGATATGCATCGAGCCCCTCCTGATATTTATGTGTGGATCGCGCTGGTTGTCAGGCGTATTGTTTATGGGCAGCACGGTGCGGCAAATTGCCGCACGGGTCACAATATAGAACCAGCATGCAAGACAAAGCAATAGCCCCGCCTCCAGCCTCGTTCGGAATCCGCATCGCGATCATGGTCTACGAGTCTTTGCTGGTCATCGCGGTGGTGTTCGTCGCTTCGTTTCTCGTCCTGCCGGTAGTCGGAAACCTGGCTGCGGCCTGGCAAAAACATCTGTTTCAGGGTTTTCTGCTGCTGGTGCTGTTCGCCTACTTCGCCATATTCTGGCTGCGCAGCGGACAAACGCTCGCGATGAAAACCTGGCGAGTGCGCCTGGTCCGCGCGGATGGCGAGCCCATCACGCTCAAGCTCGCGTTCTTCCGCTTTGTACTTGCCCTTGCTGGACTCGCCGCTGCCGGACTGGGGCTGGCCTGGGCCTGGGTGGACCGCGACCAGCAGTTCCTCCATGACCGCCTGCTCGGCACCCGGCTCGTCAGGGTGCCGAGAAAACCATGACCGTCTGGGCTGGCTGGCTGCGACACCGTCTCGGGGAGATGAAACCCGAGCGCTTGTGCACGCTCGACGAAGGGGCAGACCGCTTTCTTGCGGATTCGCTGCCGTCTATCCCCCGACAGCGCCTGGACAGCGCCGCCGCCCCTTGCACACTGGCGCTGGGAGTGAACGCGCTTGATCATCTTGACGCAGCCTTGGCCGGCCAACTGATTCATCGCGTACGCCTGTTTGCCGCGCCGCGGCTGCTGCTGGTCGCGCCAGCCGATTGCGCCCTAGACGACGCGGCTTTCCGCGCGCTCGGGTTCATTCGCGAAATGGCGGATTCTGGAACAGGCGTGCGCATCCAGTCCTACGATCTTGCCACGTACAAACCGACACCCGACTGGCTGAACGCCCGTTACTGGGCGCATCCCGAGCGCTGGGAGCCCTGACCTGCTATTGCCCTCTGCCCTCCTGCAGACGGGCGTACGCCACCTTCAGGGCCGCGTAGGCCGCGAGCACGTGCGCGTGCTCGATCACGCAAGGCAGCGCCGAGACGTAACCGTGTTCCTTGACGATGTAATCGACCGCTCCCGATCGCATTGCCTGGGCCGCAGCGGATTCGTCGCCGCGCCCGGTGATGAGGATGCTGGGCAGGCGATGCCGGGTATGCAACAGTTCCAGCAGTTCCAGCCCCGACATGCCGGGCAGGCGCAAATCGACCAGCGCCACGTCCGCATGATGCCCTGGCGCGTCGAGCCAGGCGAGCGCGGCGGGTCCATCGGGGTGGACGACCAGGTCGATGTGGGGCGCGCGGCGCTCGAAATGCCGCCGTGTCAGATCGATGTCGTCCTGGTTCGACTCCACATACAGCACGGTAAGCAGCACGGTCGTGCGAACGGTTTCGCCGCGTCGGGCGCAGGCCTGCAGCAGGCGCTGCCCGAGTTCATCCAGGTAGAGGCCGCGCTTGGGAATGTAATCCTGGGCACCCGCCTTGAGAAACTGCACCACGCTCGCCTCGTCGCCCGCCCCCGCCACCGCGACGACGGTTAAATCATGGCCGCGACGGCGCGCCTCCAGCAACACGTCCAGGCCGCAGCCATCCGGCAGCCACATGTCGAGCAGCAGCACGTCGTAATCCTGCCCACTGTCGAGCCGGATCAGCGCATCCTTCACGCTGCCGACCGCATCCCATTCCAGGCCCGGCAACTGTTTCAGCAGCGCCCGCCGGGTCAGGTCGCGGTCGAAGGGATTGTCCTCGACATACAGTAATTTCATGGATGTAGTCCGTTCGGTTGTTCAAAGTAGAAAGTGGTTCGTTTGCCTTGTTCGCTTTCGGCCCACACCCGTCCCTGGAGCCGCTCGGCCGCGCGGGCGACGATCGCCAGCCCGATGCCGGTTCCCGTGGTTTCATCGTCGTTGGGCAGGCGGTGGAATATTTCGAAAATGCGATCGTGGTAACGCATGTCGAAGCCCATCCCGTTATCGGTTACGGCAAAGCGATAACCCGCGCCTTGCCGCCGGCCTTCAATGCGGATGCGCGGAGGAGAGGCGCGGCGGGAAAATTTCAATGCATTGGACAGATAATTGCGCAGGATCTGCATCAGCCCGTCGCGGTCGGTTTCCAGCACACCGGGCTCCACATCCTGCTGGAGTTCCACCCCTGCACGCAGCTGTGGCTCGAATTCCTCCAGCAAACGGCGCACCACTTCACGCACCCCGACAGGCGCCGGATTCATTTCGCGCACCTGCACGCGCGAATAGGCAAGGATGTCCTCAATCATGCGATCCATGCGCTCACTGGCCTGCCGGATCAGATCGACATATTCACGCGCTTCGTCCGGCAAGGCGTCCCGGTAATCGACCGCCAGCAGGCGGCTGTAGCCCGCGATGCCGCGCAGGGGCGCCTTGAGATCGTGCGAGACCGAGTAGGCGAAGGACTCAAGGTTGCGATTCGCGGTTTCCAGCGCCTGGGTGCGCGCACGCACGCGCGCTTCCAGTTCATGGTTCAGGGTTTCGATTTCACGCTGGATCGTCTTCTGCGCAGTCAGATCCCGCAGCACCACTGAAAAATATTCGAGATTTCCCTGCGCGTCACGATGCGCCAGAGCCACCACCGAGACGGGCATGGCCTGCGGCGTTCCCTCGCGCAGCACGGCCTCGCCCGCCCAGTGCCCGGCGTTGAACAAAGCAGGCCGGATTTCCGTATCCAACTGATAAGTGGTGTGCTCGCCGAGAAAATCGCGACTGCGATAGCTGCTGATGTCGGCATGGGCCGACAGTCCCAGCAGCCGCCGGCCGGCCGGATTCATCTGGATGAGGTGGCCATCCGGCGCCATGATGGCGACCATATCCGGCGTGGCCTCGATGATGCGTTCGAGCCGCTCGCGCGCTGCCTCCACCCGCTGATAGCGGGCTTGCGACATGGCCATGGCGGCAAAGTCGCCCATCGACCCCGCAAAAGCGATGTCCTCATCACGCCAGATTCTCGGATTGCCGACGTGTTCGTGGCACACCACGCCCACCACCTCGCCGCCCAGCCAGATCGGGGCATCGAGCAGAGAGGCAATGCGCATCGGCCGCAAATAGGATTCGGCCATTTCTGCGGTGCGCGCATCGGCCAGCGCATCGCTTGCGGCCAGAGCCCGGTTGTTGGCGAGCGCGGCGAAATACGCGGGAAAGCAGTTGGCGTCGAGCGAACGGCCCGGCTCCACCAGGCCATACCGGCTGTCGTACTGGCACAGACAGTCCAGCGCCTCGCCGCCCGCGCGCAAGCGCCACACGCCGACGCGGCTCACCCCCATGAAACGGGCCGCCACCTCGACCACGCGCCTCACCTGCCGCGCAAACTGGCCCGACTGCCAGTCCGGACTCGCGGCAATGTCGCGGATTGCGCGGTTGTAATCGTGCAGGCCGGCGTAACCGGTGAGGTGCCCCATCGCACCGCTCCCTGATGCGTTATATGGGACAATTTAACCATATCCCGCGCACGATTCGCGCCTGACAACGCAGCACGGACTACACTTGCAGGGCGTTTCCAGTGATGGGGCTCATGCCTCCCTGAAAAATCGTTCGCGCACGCACCGACTCGCCCACACTTCGACAGCCCGAGCAGCCCTGATGCCCCGCCTCGTATCCACTCGGGAAATGACCGCTAACCTGAATCATGCCTACTGCAACTGCCCTGTCTGATTTCCGGTCGGCCTTGGGGGAAAACCGCGTCTTCGACGACGCCGACACGCGCGCGCGCTATGCCAGCGACGAAACCCCGCGTTCGCTTGTGCCCGATGCCGTCCTGTTCCCGGCCTCTCACGAACACGTCGCCGCCCTCGCGCGCATTGCGCACGTCCACGGCATTGCGCTCACCCCTCGCGGCGCGGGCTCGGGCAATGTCGGAGGGGCGTTGCCCGCGCGGGACAGCGTGGTCGTCAGTTTTGAATGCATGCGCCGCGTGATCGAATTCGACCCTGACAACCGGTTGATCGTGGTTGAACCCGGCGTGGTCACAGAAGACATTGACCGGCTCGCGCGCAACGCGGGCCTGTTTTACCCTCCCGACCCCGGCAGCGCGGCCTACAGCCACATCGGCGGCAACCTCGCCATGAACGCGGCAGGCCCGCGCGCGGTGAAATACGGCGTCACCCGCGACTGGGTGCTGGGTCTGCGTGCCGTTACCGGCGACGGCACGGAAATCCGCACCGGCTGCCGCACCACCAAAGGCGTGACCGGACTCGATCTCACGCGCCTGCTGGTTGGGTCGGAAGGCACGCTCGCGCTCATCACCGAAGCCACGCTCAAACTCGCGCCCGCCCCCGAAACCATCGCCACTGTGCGCCTGTGTTACGACAGCGCCGCCCATGCACTCGACGCCGTCGGCCGCATCATGCGCCAGCCGGTTGTGCCATGCGCGCTGGAATTCATGGATGAACGCGCCATCGATGCCATACGCCCCACGGGCGCAGCGGACGATCTGCCACCCGGCACGCGCGCGCTGCTGATGGTGGAAGCCGACGGTAGCGCGGCAGATGTGCCGCGCCAGATCGAGGCGCTTCAACACGCCCTGGAAGGCCCGGGACTGCTCGAAGCCAGAAGCGGTTTTGCCCGCGACGAAATCGCCCGCCTGTGGACGGCACGCAAATCCCTGTCGCAAGCCGTCAAGCGCATCGCCCCGCTGAAGATCAATGAAGACGTGGTCGTGCCCGTCACCCGCCTGGCGGGATTCGTCGACTTCATTGATGAAACCGCCGAGACCCTGCGCCTGCCCATCGTCTCCTTTGGTCACGCCGGCAATGGCAACCTGCACGTCAACCTCATGGTTCACCCCGACGATGCCGACGAAATGGCACGCGCACACGATGCATTGGACGCCATCATGTCGCGGGTGCTTGAACTGGGCGGCACGCTGTCCGGCGAGCACGGCATCGGCACGGAAAAGCGGCGTTTCGTACCCCGGGAAATCGACGCGCCAACCCTCGCCCTCATGCGCGCGATCAAGCAGCAATTCGACCCGCGAGGATTGCTCAATCCGGGCAAGCTTTTTCCCGAATGATCCTGTAAACGATTTTTTGTCCGCAGGCTTTACAAGCCCCGCCCGCGTCTATAGAATGCGCGGCTTCGTTGGGGGTATAGCTCAGCTGGGAGAGCGCTTGCATGGCATGCAAGAGGTCAGCGGTTCGATCCCGCTTAC
>JAIWOL010000168.1 GCA_020216925.1 Thiobacillus sp.
GTCCCAGCCGAAGAAGAACAGGCCGATGAAGGTCGATTCGAGGAAGAAGGCCATCAGGCCCTCGATCGCCAGCGGCGCGCCGAAGATGTCGCCGACGTAGTGCGAGTAATACGCCCAGTTGGTGCCGAACTGGAACTCCATGGTGATGCCCGTGGTGACGCCAAGCGCGAAATTGATGCCGAAGAGCTTGCCCCAGAAGCGGGTCATGTCCTTGTACACCGGGCGGTTGGTGATGACGTAGGTCAGCTCCATGATGACCAGGATGAAGGCCAGGCCGATGGTCAGCGGTACGAACAGAAAGTGGTACAGCGCGGTCACGGCAAATTGCAGCCTTGAAAGATCGACAAGTTCTTCAGTCAACATGGGCGCTCCTGGGATCGGTTGTCTGGGATTGTTGTGGGTTGCTGATGCGGTCGGCGAGCGTGTCGGGATCGACGGCGACGCCATGGCCAGCAAAGAAAGCGTAGTAAAGGCCGACGATCACGACCAGCTTGATGACGATAGCCAGGGCGATTTCGCGCACAAGGCGGTGTTGCAGGCAGTCGGGGAGGTCAAGTTTCATCAGCATGTCCTGATATTTGCAAGCTGCGTGCCAGGTAAGGGCGCCAGGTCGGCTAAAATAATTTTAGTCAATTCAAGCAGTTGGGCTGATGAGGGCGATTGTTCGCTCCGCTGGGCATGACAAATATGGCATAGCTATTGCAAACTGCCTGACAATCCTGTCATTTTGGTGCAAGGCCGTGTCTCCCGCCAACGAACTCATCAGTTTTCTCGAAACCCATCCGGACGCGCAGATTGTAATGGGCGCGGATTACCGAATCCTGGCGGCCAACGCGGCATATCGCCGCATCTACTCGGGCGGCCGCGATGTGGTCGGCCAGTTCTGCTATGCCGTGTCGCACGGCTATGACCGGCCGTGCGACGAATGCGGCGAATCCTGTCCCATGGCGGCCAGCCGAAACAACGGCGAACCGGCCCGGGTCCTGCATCTGCATCATACGCCGCGTGGCGAGGAACACGTCGACGTCGAACTGAGCCCCATCGTGGGCGCCAGCGGCAGCATCGAGTATTTCGTCGAGCGCATGACCACGGTGCGCGAGGCCAGCAGCCTGCCTGCCGAAAGCGGGCTGGTCGGCAAATCACCCGCCTTCAACCATATGCTGGAACTGGTCAGGCGGGTGGCCCCCGCGCAGACCACCGCGCTGCTGCTGGGCGAGTCGGGCACCGGCAAGGAACTGGTGGCGCATGCCATCCACCAGCAAAGCGGCCGCGAACACGCGCCCTTCGTGGTGGTGGAATGTTCCGGCCTCACCGAAACCCTGTTCGAGAACGAGCTCTTTGGCCACGAAAAAGGTGCGTTCACCGGCGCCAGCCAGAAAAAGGTCGGACTGGTGGAGGCGGCGTCCGGCGGCACGCTTTTTCTGGACGAGGTGGGCGATATTCCGCTGTCGCTCCAGGTAAAACTCCTGCGCTTGCTGGAATCGGGCACTTTCCGGCGGGTGGGCGGCGTGGACACCCTGCGGGCGGATTTTCGCCTGGTGGCCGCCACCCACCGCGACCTCAAGGCCATGGTCGAAACCGGCGCGTTCCGCCGCGACCTCTACTACCGGCTGAGCGTGTTCCCCATCGAGCTGCCTGCCTTGCGCGAACGTCGGGAAGACATCGACCTCCTGGCCGACACCCTGCTGACGCGGCTCGCGCCCGGCCGGGCCTACACCCTCGCCGCGTCCACGCGCTCACGGCTGCGGGCCTACGATTTTCCCGGCAACATCCGCGAACTGCGCAACATCCTCGAACGCGCCATGCTCATGGCCGACGGCGATACCTTGCTGCCCGAGCACCTGCCGCGCGACGTGGGCGGCCGCGCAAGCGCCGACCTGCCGGCGGCGACGGATGACGTGGTGTCGCTGGAGGTGGCCGAGCGGCGCTACCTGCTGTGGGCGTTGAATCGCCTGGACGGCGATCGCAAGGCGCTGGCGCGCCAGCTTGGCATCAGCGAACGCACGCTTTACCGCAAACTGGCCTGAACGGATTCAGACATCGTCGGTGTTGAGCTTGCGCCGGATGACCGGCAGCGCGCCGCCGCATTCCTGGATGTCGTCGGGCAGGGTGTAAAACCACATCTGCCACATCGACACAACCCACTGCACCGCGAACGAAATGCCCATGAGCACGCCGCTTATGATGATGAACCAGGCAAAGCCGGGAAACATCTTGGTGAGGTACCACGAGAAAATATCGGTGATGATGGTGAGGAAGGGCAGCACGATCACCGCGCATTTCAGCCACAGCGGCTTCATGTAGGCGTGGGCAAAAATGCTGCTCACGATGAAGAAAATGAAGGTGATGCCGAACAGGTGGATGTGCGAGACGCGCACCAGCGTCGGGATCGTCGCGCCCTCGTCCTTTTGCGTGAGCTTGCCGATTTTCTCATACGACGTGAGCCTGGGCAGGTGCGGGTTGCTGCCGTCGTGGCAGGCCAGGCAGCGCGACTCGACGATGGGCTTGACCTTTTCCGCGTAACCGGCCTCTTTCGCGCCGTCTTTCACCCACGAAAAGATCACGTTGCGCTCTTCCGGCGGCAGCATGTCGGCCATGGGGCCTTTGAGCGCCGTCTCCAGGCGGGTGTCGCTTTCGCTGCCGTGGTAGGCGGTGCGAATGTCCTGGGCCGATACCGAACCGGGGTTGCCGTCCAGCCCGTAGACCATGCGCATCGACATCGGCAGGGCACTGAAATGATAGAAATGGCGGCTGCTCATGCGGGATCTTTCCGTCGGAGATTGCAGGGTTTCAGTATCTGGCGCCTTGGTCGATCCACCCGGCAATCAGCTTCACCTCGGCCTCGGGCAGCGCGGCCTGGCCGTGCGGCATTCTGATCGACGGGTCGGCCTGGCCGGACACCAGACGGTAGAGCGTGCTGGAGACGCTGGAGCCCGCCACCACCACCGGACCGAACTTGGTGCCCTTCATCATCGCGTCGTAGCTGTCTAGCCGCAGACCCGATTTTTCGTAGCCGGGGCCGCCCGGCACATGACAGGACACGCACTTGGCGTCCAGCAGCGGCTTGATGTTGCCCTGGTAGGTAAGACCGGGTTCCCCGCTGCACCCGGACAGGGCAAAGAGGGCAAGCGCAGACAGTGCAAGGGTGGATAGCGGTGCATTCATAATGAGCTCTTGGTTAGGTGTCGGCCGGTTGTCGATGAACACAAGCAAATGCTAATAGAGCCGGCGTGCAAAATCAAGAGTTAAATATCCTATTTGTGTGTTTTTGCGCAAAAAAATGTGGCGCCGACCCGTCGCCGGGTGGGCGCCACGTTGGGCAGACAGGCCTGCGCGGTCAGTCGAGCAGTTGCTCCAGCACAAACGGCAGGATGCCGCCCTTGTTGTAGTACTCGACTTCGATCGGCGTATCGATGCGCAGCGTGAGGGCCACCCGCTCGGTTTTGCCGTCGGCGCGGTGGATCGCCAGCGTGACGTCCTGCTGCGGCCTGATGCCGGACTCGATGCCTTCGATGTCGAAGCTTTCGCTGCCGTCGAGCCTGAGCGTGACGGCGTCGACACCGTCCTTGAACTGGCACGGCAGCACGCCCATGCCCGCCAGATTGGCGCGATGGATGCGCTCGAAGCTCTTGGCGACGACGGCCTTGACGCCCAGCAGGGTGGTGCCCTTGGCCGCCCAGTCGCGGCTGGAGCCGGTGCCGTATTCCTCGCCGGCGAAGATCATCAGCGGTCTGCCCTCGGCCTGGTAGGCCATGGCGGCGTCATAGATGGCCTGCTGCTCGCCGTCTTTCAGCGTGATGCCGCCTTCGCTGCCGGGAACCATCAGGTTTCTGATGCGCACGTTGGCGAAGGTGCCGCGCATCATCACTTCGTGGTTGCCGCGCCGCGCGCCGTAGCTGTTGAAGTCCGCCTTCTGCACGCCGTGTTCGGTGAGGTAGAGACCGGCCGGCGAGGTGGGCTTGATGCCGCCGGCGGGGCTGATGTGGTCGGTGGTGACCGAATCGCCAAAGATGGCGAGCGGACGCGCGCCCTTGATCGAGAGGCTGGCCGCTTTGCTGTTGCCGAAGAAGGGGGGCTCCTGGATGTAGGTCGACCTGGCGTCCCAGTCGTAGACTGCGCCGGTGGGCGCGGGCACCTTGTCCCACAGCGGGTTGCCGGCTCCCGCGTCGGCGTAGCCGGCGTAGGCCGACGAATCCGAGGCGAAGGATTGCAGGGCGGCGATTTCGCCGTCGCCGGGCCAGATGTCCTTGAGATAGACCGGGCCATTCTTGCCCGAACCGATGGGCTCGTTCTCCATGTCGATCAACACCCGGCCGGCCAGCGCAAAGGCCACGACCAGCGGCGGCGACATGAGGAAATTGGCCTTGACGTTCTGATGCACGCGCGCCTCGAAGTTGCGGTTGCCCGACAGCACCGAGCAGACGACCAGATCGTGGTCGAGGGCGGTTTTTTCGACGGCTTCGGGCAGCGGGCCGGAGTTGCCGATGCAGGTGGTGCAGCCGTAGCCGACAACCGAAAAACCCAGCTGCTCCAGGTAGGGCAGCAGGCCGGCGGCCTTGAGGTATTCGGTCACCGCGCGCGACCCCGGGCCGAGGCTGGTTTTGACGTGCGACGGCGTATACAGGCCGAGCTCCACCGCCTTTTTGGCGAGCAGGCCGGCGGCGAGCATCACGCCGGGGTTGGAGGTGTTGGTGCAAGAAGTGATCGCGGCGATGACGACGTGGCCATGGCGCAGTTCGCCGCCGCCTTCCACCGCATGGGTGCGGCGCAGATCTTCAATCGATTTTTCATAGCCGCCGTCTGCCTTGGGTTTTTGCAGCAGCGATTCGAACGCGGGTTTGAGCGCGGCAAGCGCAATGCGGTCCTGCGGGCGTTTGGGGCCGGCCACCGAGGGCTCCACCGTGCCAAGATCGAGCGCCAGCACCTGCGAGTAGTCGATATCGCCCGCCCTGGGAATGCCGAAGAGGCCCTGCGCCTGGTAATAGGCGCGGATGAGATCGACCTGCGCGTTGGGGCGGCCGGTGGATGCGTAGTACTGGCAGGTGGCTTCGTCGACCGGGAAGAAACCCATGGTCGCGCCGTATTCGGGGGCCATGTTGGCGATGGTCGCGCGATCGGTCACCGGCAGGGCGGCGGCGCCTTCGCCGAAAAACTCCACGAACTTGCCCACTACTTTGGCGCGGCGCAGCATTTCGGTGAGGGTGAGCACCACGTCGGTGGCGGTGACGCCGGGTTTGACCTGGCCGAACAGATTGACGCCGACGACATCGGGCGTGAGGAAATACACCGGCTGGCCCAGCATCGCCGCTTCGGCCTCGATGCCGCCCACGCCCCAGGCGACGATGCCGAGACCGTTGATCATCGTCGTGTGCGAATCGGTGCCGACCAGCGTGTCGGGGTAAACCATGCCGTCTTTTTCCATCACCCCGCGCGCCAGGTATTCCATATTCACCTGGTGCACGATACCGACGCCGGGCGGCACCACTTTGAAGGTTTCGAACGCCTGCATGCCCCACTTCAGGAACTGGTAGCGTTCCAGATTGCGCTCGAATTCGATCTGCATGTTGAGATCGAGCGCATCCGGCGTGCCGAACTTGTCCACTTGGATGGAGTGATCGACCACCATGTCGACCGGCACCAGCGGCTCGATCTTCTTGGGGTCGCGGCCCATTCTTTGTGCGGCCGAGCGCATCGCCGCGAGATCGGCCAGGAGCGGCACACCGGTGAAATCCTGCAGGATCACGCGGGCGACCGTGAAGGGAATTTCCTCGGTGCGCGGGGCCTGGGGCTTCCAGGCGGCAAGCTGCCTGACGTGATCGGCCGTGACCTTCACGCCGTCGCAGTTCCTGAGCACCGATTCGAGCACGATGCGGATCGACACCGGCAAGCGTGCAAGCGAGTGCCCAAGCGCGCCTTCGAGCTTCTTCAGCGAGGCGTACTGCCTGCCGCCGCCAAGCGTGGGAAAAGTATCATGGGTATGAAAAGCATCGGTCATGGCTATCTCGGCTAGGGATGAAACGGAAATTCAGGCAACAGGCGTGCAAATGGGGGCAGGGCGCGCGCCTCGCCGGTTTTGCGGGCTGGTTCAGGCCTCCCGCCGCATCTGCGGGAAGAGGATGACGTCGCGGATGCTCGGCGAATCGGTGAGCAGCATCACCAGCCGGTCGATGCCGATGCCGCAGCCGCCGGTGGGCGGCAGGCCGTGTTCCAGCGCGCGGATGAAATCGGCGTCGTAGTGCATCGCTTCCTCGTCGCCGGCCTCCTTCTGCCGCACCTGCTCCATGAAACGCTCGGCCTGGTCTTCGGCGTCGTTCAATTCGGAAAAACCGTTCGCCATTTCGCGCCCGGTGATGAACAGCTCGAAGCGCTCGGTGATGTCGGGCCGGGCATCGGAGCGGCGGGCGAGCGGCGACACTTCGGCCGGGTAGTCGATGATGAAGGTGGGCTGCATCAGCAGCGCCTCGGTTGTTTCCTCGAAAAAAGAGAGCTGCAGCCCGCCGAGACCGTCGGCAGGCCGGTACTTGGCTTTCATCGCCTGCATCTGCGTCACCAGCCAGTCGCGGTCGTTCAATTGTTCGACGCCGTACTCCGGGTGGTAGGTGCGGATGGCCTCGACGATGGTGAGCCGCGCAAACGGCTTGCCGAGGTCGATTTCGTTGCCCTGGTAAATGACCGTGGTCGAGCCGGTGGCGGCGACGGCGGCGGCGCGGAAAATGGCTTCGGTGATGTCCATGAGGTAGCGGTAATCGCGATAGGCCTCGTAGAACTCCATCATGGTGAATTCGGGGTTGTGCCGCGTCGAGAGTCCTTCGTTGCGGAAGTTGCGGTTGATCTCGAACACCTTCTCGAAACCGCCGACGACCAGGCGCTTGAGATACAGCTCCGGCGCGATGCGCAGGAACAATTCCATGTCGAGCGCGTTGTGGTGCGTGACAAACGGCTTGGCCGCAGCCCCGCCGGGGATGGGATGCATCATCGGCGTTTCCACTTCGAGAAAGTCGCGCTCGACCATGAAGGCGCGAATCGCCTGGATGATCTTTGAGCGGCGCCTGAAGGTTTCACGCGCGTCGTCGTTGGTGATCAGATCGAGGTAACGCTGGCGGTATTTCTGTTCCTGGTCGGAAAGACCGTGGAATTTTTCCGGCAGCGGGCGCAGCGCCTTGGCGAGCAGCCGGATCGATTTGGCCTGGATGGTGAGCTCGCCCTTGTTGGTCTTGAAGAGCAGACCGGCCACGCCGAGAAAATCGCCCAAATCCCAGTGCTTGAAAGCCTCGTGCGATTCGCTGCCGGTGACGTCGTTGGACACATACACCTGGATGCGGCCGCTCATATCCTGCAGCGTGGCAAAGCTGGCCTTGCCCATCACCCGCTTCAGCATCATGCGCCCGGCAAGCTGCACTTCGACGGCTTCGGACTCCAGCGCGTCCTTGCTCTTGTCGCCGTGCGCGGCAGCCAGATGCCCGGCGTAATCCTTGCGCTCGAAATCATTGGGAAAGGCGATACCCGCCTCGCGGATCGCGGCGAGTTTGGCGCGGCGTTCCATGATGATCTGGTTCTCGTCTAGGGCGGGGGCGGAAGTTTCAGTGTTCATGGTGGGTTGGGTCAATCGCCGAAATAGGCGACTTCAAGTTGGAGTTGTTGGGCAGCACGTCGCATCACGTCGTCGGCGGTCGCGATGACGCCTGAGCCAAGTCCGGATGCGGTCGCCAGATGGAGCGCATCGAGCGTGCGCAAGGGCAGCGCGGTCAGTTCGTCCATCAGGCGGAAGGCCTCGATGAAATCGGCGTCGGTGGAAGGGGCAACGCTGAGCAGGCCATTCTGGATATCGGTGCGGACTTCGTTCATCGCCGCCATTTCCTGTTCGGGATTCAGGCGGGCCTGGCGGCGTTTGCGCGCCAAGGTCGAGCGCAGCTCCACCATGGTGAGACGGCTGATATGTACCGGCCCCAGTTCGGCTAAATAGGCGTCGAACGCCTCGCTGTTGCGTTCGGGCAGGTAGCGTTTCACGAGCGCGCTGGTGTCGAGGTAGACGCGCATCAGCCGCGTTCGTCGCGATCTTCGCGGATCAGGACTTCGCTCGGCACATCCTGAAACGGCATGGTGGCGCGAAACGCCGCCAACGAACGAAATGCCTTCTTGCGCGCTTCTGCCGTGGGCGCAACCGGCAAAATCCGCGCCACCGGCTCGCCGCGATTCATCACCAGCACCTCGTCGGCGTCGGCAAACATCTGGTCCGGGTGCGACAGGCCTTCGCGGGCTTCGCGGATGGTCAGGGTTTTCATGGCGCGGTCTGCGGATATGAATGTGACACGATTATAGCCCAGGTGTCACAAGTCGCTGGCGAAGTCTTTACATTCGCCTGCTGCCCATCGCCCCCGGAATCGCGACGCGCGACTGCAAACATCTCGTCGAACGGTATCGCGCGTGCAGGTGCTGCCGATGCTGCGCGCGCGCGATGGCGCACGGCAGGGCGGCGAAGCTGAGCGCAGGCAGGGTGGGGTTCATGCCCGGGTGGTCAAAAGCAGGGGGCCTCTTCGTTGTCATTTTGAACAGGTATGCGAATCATTTGCATTAACCGGGATGTTGCGATACAGTCCGCCGCTAGCAACGACCAGCCCGCCCACCGCCAGCCCGTCGTCGAATCAACACGACACGACGATTCAGGGACATGACGACACTTACCCCCCGGCGGCTGGCGGCCAGCCTGCCTTTTCTCGCGCTCGGCGCGCCTGCGGCGGCGCTGGCCGACGCCCCTGCCCAGCTCGCAACCATTCCGGTGTACGCCGAGGTCGATGATTTCGTCGCCCGCCGCGACGCGCCGACGACTCGCCTGGTGTATGGCCGCGAAGAGCTCGACCGCATGAACGAGCTGACCGTCGGCGACTACCTGCGCAAACTTCCCGGCGTGACCTTCAGCGGCCCGCCCGGCACGCCCAAGGACGTGCGCCTGCGCGGCGGCGACAAGGGGCTCACACAGATTCTCATCGACGGCGAGCCGGTTTTCGGCGGCGGCAAGGAGCGGCAGATCCAGGTCGACCGCATTCCGCTCGATCTGGTCGAGCGCGTCGAGGTCATCCGCGCGCCGTCGGCGGATACGCCCAACGAGGGGCTGCTCGGCACGATCAACATCGTGATGCGCGACGCGCCGCCACGCCGCACGGCCGGGGCGCGCGCGGTCGGCGGGCGCATTTTTGGCGAGGCGACCGATCTCGATAGCTGGAATCTTTCGGGCCATTACGGCAACGCCACCCGGCGCGCGCCGGGCGATGCCGGCCCGGTGATCCGTTACCTGCTCTCGGGCGCCGTCGGCGAACGCGCCGAATTGAAGACCAAGCGCAAGGATGAGCAAACCTTCAATGCCGCCGGAACGCGCACCGGCTACAAGCTCGAATCCGAGGACGAACGGGTGAAGAGCGACGGGATCGATTTCAATCCGCGCGTCGAGATCGAGCTCGACCGTCACGACAAGCTGGTGATCACCGGGCTGTTCAGCCGCACCGACGAAGACAAGATCCGCCGCACCGAACGTCAGCGCTACACCGATCCGGTCACGGCGATCAACCTCGTCGGCGATGGTGCCACCCATTCGGATGAGTCCAAGCAGCGCGACATCGCCCGGTTGCGCGCCGAGTGGCGGCGCAAGCTCGCGGGCAGCGGCGATTTCAGGCTGTTTGCCCAGACGCAAGCCGGCGACGAGGTCAAGGACGTTACCAAGCGCGATTTCAACCCGGCAGGCGCGCTCGCCAAGACCACGCTCGAAGCCGAAGAAAAGACCGAACGCGGCTGGAAACTCGGCGGCGCGCTCACCCGGCCCTGGGGCGCGCACGTGTTTTCCGCCGGTCTGGAATTCGAGGACCAGCGCCGCGACGACGCCAAGCGGGTCGTCGAGAACGGCGTTGCCAAGGCGCCGGGGCTGGGCGACACCTTCGACATCGCCGAGCAGCGCCTCGTCGCCTGGGCGCAGGATACCTGGCAGCTCGCCGACGCCCATCTGCTCACGCCAGGGCTGCGCTGGCAGCGCATCGAACGCGAGGGGGTCGACGGCGGCGGCAACGCCGTCGGCGCGGCGACCCGCACGTTCTCGCCCTCGCTGCATTACCTGTGGAATCTCACCCGCGCGACCAACCTGCGCGCGAGCGTGTCGCACACGCTCAAACCGCCCAAATTCGACGACGTCTCGCCCGTGGTCCAGACCGCGAGCGGTGCCAATTCCCTCACCAACCCGGACAAGGGCGGCACGCCGGGACTGCGGCCCGAAAAAGCGCTCGGCTACGAGCTGGGGGTCGAGCATTTCCTGCCCGGAGACGGCGGCGTGCTGGGCGTCAATGCCTTCTGGCGCGACGTCTCCGACCGCGTCGAGAAACGTACCGAGCTCGAAGCCAATGGCCGTTTCGTCGAACGTCCGTTCAACGTCGGCGACGCCGAAATCCTGGGGCTGGAATTCGACGCCCGCCCGACGCTCGCCGTCGTCGGCCTGCCGAACCTGCGCCTGCGCTTCAATTACACGCGCCTGTATTCCGAAGCGCGAGACCAGAAAACCGGCCTCACGACCCGCATCAAGGATCAGCCGCCCTACGTCTACAACGTCGGTTTCGACTGGAAGCTGCCCGCAGGCTGGGCGCTGGGCGCGAACTACAACTACACGCCGACCTTCCTCAAGAATCCGGCCGAACCGGCCAAACCCGACTTCGAGCCCGACCAGCGTCTGCTCGACGCCTACGTGGCGAAAAAACTTGCCAAGACCACGACCCTGCGCGTTTCCGGCGCGAACCTGCTGGATTTCGTCAAGGACAAGGACAAGCGCGAAATCAACAACGCCGGCGTGCTGACCAGGCGCACGATCGAGGCCGAGCGCGGCGGTCCGGTCGTGTTCATTGCCCTGGAGATCAAGCTATGAAAAAGTTTTTACTTGCCGCCGCGCTGATCGCGGTGAGCGTGTCGGTTCACGCCAGAGCGCTGCCCGTCGTGCCGCTCGCGCAAGCCGTCAAGGCCCCCGATGCTGCCGAAATCCGCACCGGGGGCGCGTCGCCGAAGACCTCGGCAAAAACAGGTTTCTCATCGGCGAAGGCGATACGCGTCTTGAAATCAAGGCCGGCCCCGACTGGTATCACACCCTGCCACTCAAAACCGGGGTGTCCTACACCTTTGATGGCGTGCTGAAGCACAAAAAAGACGGTGCGCGCGAATTGCGGCTGGTGCGCGTCTGGCGCGCCGACGGCGCGCGGCTCGTGGTGCGCCGCCACGCGCAGGACGAACCGTGGAAAAAAATCGACAAGGCGCACGCCAGCGCGCCATTTTCCCTTGTCTGGCAGCCACTTCAAGGAGCAAAACCATGAAACTCAAGTACGACACCCGCAGTTGGCACGCCTGGATCAGCGTCGTGCTCGCCGTGCCCATCGTCATCGTCGCCGTCACCGCGATCTTCATCGCCCACGACGACGCGCTCGGCACCAAGGAAATCGTGATCACGCCGTATGTGAGCTGGCTACCCGGTTACAGCGATACCGCCGTGAAAATGCAGCGCATGGAAGTCCAGACCGCGCTCGCCACCCGCGACGGCGGCCAGTGGCTCGGCACCAAGGCCGGGCTGTACCGCATCGAACAGGGCCGCGCCACGTCCGTCGAAGCGCTCGGCGGCGCCCACGTGCGCGCGTTGGTCGACACCCCCGCCGGGCTCGTCGCCGCGACCAAGAACGGCGTCTGGCTGCGGCAGGGCGAGACCTGGCAGCGCACCGCGAAAGGCGATGCGTGGAGCGCGTCGATCGGCGCAGGCGGGATGATCCACGTCGCCATGAAAGACGTCGGCGTGCTCGTCTCGACCGACGGCGCGAGCTGGAAAAAAGACAGCGCCGCGATGGCCGCGCTCGCCGCCATGCCCGCGTCGATGGCCGAACAAAAACCGGTCACGCTCGGCAACCTCGTCATGGATATGCACACCGGCAAGGCGTTTTTCGGCAAGGAATGGGAATGGATCTGGATCGACCTCATCGGCTTCGTCATGGCCTTTCTCGGCGTGACCGGCGTGGTGATGTGGTGGCGCGGCGAAAAACGCCGGCGCGAGCTGGAAGCGCAGCTCGCCGCCAGCACGCCGTCGACCAGCACTGCCGTGGCACCAGGCGCTCCGCAACCGGCGACGGTCTGACACGCGCCGCACCCCGCGCCTGGCGCGCGGCGTGTGACAGTCGCACCTGCCCATGCTCGCCACCCTTCTCCTGCTCGCGGCGGCCGCCGCGCTTCTCGTCGTCGGCGGGCTGTTCGTCTCCGGGCTTGTGCACCACTTGCGCCGCGCGCGCAGCGAGGCCGCCCGGCTGCGCGCCCGCCGCCCGCTGCCGCTGGTCGTCATCGCCCGCCTCGAACACGGCGACGACGTGTTTTCGGTCGAGCTCGAACACGCGCAGAAAAAACGCCTGCCCGCCTTCGCACCCGGCCAGGCCTTGACGCTGCTCGTTCCCGGCACGACGCTGCGCCGGCGCTACTCGCTTGCCGCGTGGGAGAAACGTCCGCGCCGCTATCGCCTTGGCATCCGCCGCGAAGCCGACGGCGCGGCCTCGCCACGGCTCTACGATCACTTGCAGGTCGGCGCACGCATCGACGCGCTGCCGCCGGTCGGGCGCTTCGTGCTCGACCCCGCGCACGAAACCCTGGTACTGGTCGGCGGCGGCATCGGCGCGACCCCCATGCTCGCCATGCTTGACGCCGTCGCCGCGCGCCCTGGCCGACGCCGCGTCGTCTTCCACCACGCCGCGCGCCATCCTGCCGAGCTGGTCGATCTGGATCGCCTGACCGCCCTTGGCGCGCGCGCCGACTGGTTCGACTACCGACCCATCGTCTCGCGCCCCGACGCGAACTGGCGCGGCGCGGTGGGACGGCTCGCCGCCGCCGACCTGGTCGCGGGTCTCGCCGAGCCCGCGTGCGCGCACTACTATTTCTGCGCGCGCGAAACGGTGATGCGTGAGTGGATGGACGCGCTCGCCGCGCGCGGGGTGCCGGCGTCGCATCTGCACTGGGAATCTTTCGGCGGCGCGCAGAACCCCGATGCCGCCGTGTACCCGGTCGAACTCGACGGCGTCGCCCGCGAATTCGCCGGCGAGCCGAGCTTGCTGGCCGCGTTCGAGGCCTGGGGCGTGGATCTGCCCGCCGAGTGCCGCGCCGGCGAATGCGGCGCGTGCCGGGTACGGCTCGTTTCAGGCGAACTCGCCGATTGCCAGGCGAGCCACGTGACCCTGCCGCCCGGCGAATTCCTCGCCTGCTGCAAGGTGCCGAAATCGGCGCTGGTGCTCGCACGCGTGCCGTAGGGCGCCGCAGGATCGCACGGCAGCCGTTCAGCATCGGCCATGTTGCGCGCACGCATGGGCTGCGGCTGGGCATAATCGGGTGCGCTGGTGCAGAATGCGGGCATGCGCGTGTGTTGCCTGCCCGACGAAATGACACCCCTGCCACTGAAAAAACACGAAACCTGAACGCGCTTTCAGTTGCGCGCAACGCGGCGCAGGGCAGGTCGCGCAGACGGGTCTTGCCTGCCAAGACAGCAGATATGGAATCCCTATGAAGCACATGGCCTGTTTATTCGTTACGGTGATGCGCCTGTGAGCACCGCACTCGATCTCCTCAACCGCGTTTTCGGCTACCCCGCGTTTCGCGGCGAGCAGGCCGCCGTCATCGATACGCTGCTGGCCGGCGACGACGCGCTGGTGCTGATGCCGACCGGCGGCGGCAAGTCGCTGTGTTTCCAGATTCCGGCGCTGCTGCGCGAGGGCTGCGCAGTAGTTGTGTCGCCGCTGATCGCGCTGATGCAGGACCAGGTTGCCGCGCTGAAAGAGCTGGGCATCGCTGCCGAGTTTTTGAATTCGAGTCTGGATGGCGCGACGGCGGCTCAGGTCGAGCGCGCATTCGCCAGCGGCCAGTTAAAGCTGCTGTATGTCGCGCCAGAACGCCTGCTCACCCAGCGTTTCCAGAGCTTGCTCGAACAGGCGCGCGTCGCGCTATTTGCCATCGACGAAGCGCACTGCGTATCGCAATGGGGCCACGATTTCCGCCCGGAATACCTCGGCCTGTCGGCGCTGCACGAGCGGTTTCCAAAGGTGCCCCGCATCGCGCTCACCGCCACGGCCGACGCCGCCACCCGCGCCGAAATCCGCGAACGCCTGGATTTGTCCGAAGCGCGCGTGTTCGTGTCCAGCTTCGACCGGCCCAACATCCGCTACCGCATCGTCGAAAAAACCGACCCGCGCCGGCAACTGCGCGATTTTCTGGCCGGGCACAAGGGCGAAGCAGGCATCGTGTATTGCAGCACGCGCAAAAAAGTCGAGGAAACCGCCGCTGCGCTCAAGCTGAGCGGCGTTGCAGCCTTGCCCTACCACGGCGGCATGGACAACGCGACGCGCGCCCGGCATCAGGAAACATTCCTGCGCGAGGACGGCGTCGTCATGGTCGCCACGCTCGCCTTCGGCATGGGCATCGACAAGCCAGACGTGCGTTTTGTCGCCCACACCGACTTGCCGCGCTCGGTCGAAGGCTATTACCAGGAAACCGGCCGCGCCGGGCGCGACGGCGCGCCCGCCGAGGCGTGGATGGCGTGGGGCCTGCAGGACGTCGTCACCCAGCGCCGCTTCATCGACGAATCCGAATCGGACGACGCGCACAAACGCATCGGCCACGCCAAGCTCGACGCCCTGGTCGGCCTGTGCGAAGCCGCCAGCTGCCGCCGCGTCGCGCTGCTGAGCTACTTTGGCGAAGCCAGCACCCCCTGCGGCAACTGCGACGTCTGCCTCAACCCGCCGACGCTGTGGGACGGCACCGAAGCCGCGCAAAAGCTGCTTTCCACCGTCTACCGCACCGGCCAGCGCTTTGGCGCCGGCCACGTCATCGACGTGCTGCTCGGCAAGACCACGGAAAAAGTCAACAAATTCGGCCACACCCAATTGAGCGTGTTCGGCATCGGCGCCGGCCAGACCGACAAAGTGTGGCGTGCCGTGCTGCGCCAGCTCGTGATGCGCGGGCTATTGGAAGTCGATCACGCCGCCTACGGCGCGCTCAAACTTACCGCTGCCGCCCGCCCCGTGCTCAAGGGCGAGGAACAGGTGTGGCTGCGCGCCATCGCCGCCGCGCCGTCGCGACGCACATCGCGCCTCGCCCCCAGTTCCGGCGCGGGCGTCCACGACGACGAAGATCCGCTCTTCCTCGCGCTACGCGCCTGGCGCCGTGAAACCGCCAACGAAAAAGGCGTGCCCGCCTACGTCATCCTGCACGACGCCACCCTGCGCGAGATCGCCGCCCGCCGCCCCGCCACGCTGGCGGAGCTGGGCGAGATTTCGGGGCTGGGGACGAAGAAACTGGAGGTGTACGGCGAAGCGGTGCTGGGGGTGGTAGCGGGGGAGGGGTGAGGGTGCCTCCCCTTGCAGTGGCACAACCGGATGCTGGAGAGGCCGCTTGATTCCGTTCAGTTTGTTGTCAAAAATGCCAACATGCAGGTCGAACTGCTCAAGCAGCACCGCCAGCGCCTGCCCAACGGCGGGCTGGTCGAGATGAAAATCCGAAAACCCGCCATCAAAAAAAGGTGGGCGGGAAGGTGTTCGCGCTTGATTACGGTCGGCTAATGGGTGACCCCATTGATTCTCTCAGCTGAATGTGTCGCCTCAAGTATGGCTTTGTCGATAGCGACTTTGTGGTCGGCTGTGGCCGAACATTCGCCACTCTTGCGCCCAGAAAGCTGATGCCGCAGCTTCTGCGATCAGCCCGCCAGCGCATTCCCCACCACCTCCGCCACATCCTTCGCCAGCCCTTCGACCGCCGCGATGCGCTCGAGCGCGGCGCGCGCGCGCGTCTGCCGTCCGGCGTCGAACTGGCGCCAGCGGTCGAAGCTGCGGGCGAGGCGTGAGGCCACCTGCGGGTTGATGGCCTGGAGTTCATTGATGACGTCGGCGGCGAGGGCGTAGCCTGTGCCGTCGGCGGCGTGGAAGGCGCGCGGGTTGCCGCCGGTAAAGCCGCGGATGAGGGCGTAGACGCGGTTGGGGTTTTTCAGGTCGAACGCGGGGTGGCGCGTGAGTTCGCGCACACTGGCGGCGGTGGACAGACGCGCGGTGGCCTGGATGGCCAGCCATTTGTCGACGACCAGGGCCTCGTCTTTCCATTTGTCGTAAAAGGCGGTGAGCACGGGCGCGCGTTCGGGCACATCGAGCTGGGCCAGGGTGGCGAGCGCGGCGGCGACGTCGGTCATGTTGCCGCCGGTTTGGATCTGCGCGACGAGGCGCGGGGCGATCTCGGCCGGCGCGGCGTCGGCGAGATAGGCGAGACAGGTGTTGCGCAAGGCGCGGCGGCCCGCCTGTTCGCCGTCGGGCGCGTAGTCGCGCGTGGGGGCGAGCGCGTGCCAGGCGGCTTCGAACCGTGGGCGCAAGGCCTGCGCGAGCGCGCGGCGCAGGGCCAGCCGGGCGGCAAAGATCGCGTCGGGGTCGATGACGCTGCCTGCGGCGGCCACGGTGTCGGCGAGCACGGTTTCGGACGGCAGGGCCAGCGCCTCGGCGGCGAGCGCGGCGTCGCCGTCGATGCCGTCCTGGAGTACGCGGGCGCAGGCGTCGATGAAGGTGGGGGGAATCCAGTTGTCGCCCGCGCCGCCTTGCGCCATGCCCGCGAGCAGCACGCGCGTGGCAAGTCGCTGGCCGGCTTCCCAGCGGTTGAAGGCATCGGCATCGAACGCCATCAGGTGGGCAAGTTCAAAGTCGGTCTGCCCGAATTCCAGCCGCACCGGGGCGGAGAAGTTGCGCAGCAGCGAGGCGACGGGGGCGGCGGGCACGCGCTCGAAGACGAAGGTTTGCGTGG
>JAIWOL010000098.1 GCA_020216925.1 Thiobacillus sp.
ATTGAGCAATTGCCGCAACCACCCCATCAGCCTTGCCCAGCGTGTATCGAGAAGTTGCTCAAATCACGGGCCGGTGAAATATCCGGGCTAAGTCTGCCAGGCGTTTTGCGATCCCGGGGCAAAAAAATAGCGGGCATGAATGCCCGCTATTTCCGGTGCCTTCGCGGTCAGAGCGACAAGCGTTCGTCGATGATGCGCGGCGTGAGGAAAATGATCAATTCGGTCTTGCTGTTCTCTTTGGTCGTGGTCTTGAACAGGTTGCCGAATACCGGCACATCGCCGAGCAATGGCACTTTGCTGACCGTAGAACTCTCGTTGCCGTCAAAAATCCCGCCGAGCACAAGGGTTTCGCCGTTATTGACGCGAACCTGGGTCTTGATGCGCTTGGTGTCGATTGCAGGGTTATTGCCCAAATTTGCGATCTCTCTCACGGCATCTTTCTGAACCTCCACCGTCAGGATGATGGAATCATTATTCAGGATTTGCGGATCGACCAGCAGGCACAGAAACGCATCCTTGAAAGTCACAGTTGCAGGTGAATTGGCAGTAGCCGGCGTAATGAAAGGAATCTGGGTGCCATTCAAGATTACTGCCGGCTTTTGATTGGACGTAACCACACGCGGATTGGATAGAACCTTGCCGCGATTCTCGGCTTCCAGGGCGCGCAACTCCAGTCCCAGCAGATTGCCATTCGCAAGATTCAGCAGAGAAAGCGTCAAGTTGGGCGCCACGTTGGGTAGTAACTGCCCCCCGCCAGAGCCTGCCAAGCTTTGCCGATCGCCAAAAATCTTGCCGATATTATTCGCTGCGGCACCGGTCGAATTGAAGGTCAGGCGTGTCCCCAAGTCGCGGCTCCACCCATCTGTTGCAACGACCACTCTTGCTTCAATCATTACTTGGCGGGCCGGCACGTCGAGGCGTGCAAGCAATTCGCGAATTTCTTGGATTTTTCTTGCGGTGTCGGTAATGATCAGGGTGTTGGTTTTCAATTCATAGGTAGCCCGACCTCGTTTCGTCAGCACTTTCTGGTCGCTTTCCCCCTGCCCCTGTTGCGAAGCCTGGGCCGCGGCAGCGCCGCCCAAACCCTGCGCCTGAGCAGAACACGTCACAGCATTGTTGCTCGCCGAATTGAGGAAAGCGCCTGCAGCAAAACCGTAGAGCATGGTCTGCGCTTCGTCGGCACGCATGTAGTTGAGTGAAATGTGCTCGGTGGTCAGGGGTTCCAGATCAGCCACCTGGTTCTTGGCCTCGAACTCCAGTTTCTCCTTGGTCAGCAATTCATCCCTGGGCGCGACCCAGATGACATTTCCATTCGAGCGCTTGTCCAGGCCTTTGGTCTGCATGATCAAATCCAGCGCCTGGTCCCAGGGCACATCTTTCAGCCGCAGGGTCAAACTGCCTGAGACGGTGTCGCTTGCCACGATATTGAGCCCAGTGAAATCGGCTATGACCTGAAGCACCGAACGCACTTCGACGTTCTGGAAATTGAGCGACAGCTTCTCACCAGTGTACTTGACCTTGCCATCCGCCGTTTTCTTCTGCCCATCGCTGCTGGGTTTGACCTCCACGATGAAATTCCTGTCGGTCTGGTAAGCAGAGTACTCCCAGTTACCTTTGGGCTGAATGACCATGCGGGTGTTGCCGCCCAAGGCATAGGTTTCAACGATTTGTACCGGTGTGCCGAAATCGGCCACATCCAGACGCCGCTGCAGCGATTTTGGCAAATCCGCGCCGATGAAATCGATGACGACGCCGCCGGCCTGTTGACGGATATTGATACCGGTCTGGGCGTCAGACAGGGTTGTCACGATGCGGGCCTCGCCTGTAGCCCCGCGCCGGAAATCGACATCGCGGATGCCCCGGCCGGCATTGCCGGGGGCGGTTTCAGCGAATCGGGGCGCGGCGTTGACCGGTGCCGCGCCGACCCCCACCTCGCCCAGCGAGACAAGCAGTGACCTGCCTTCCAGCTTGGCCTCATATTCGACCGATTTGCTGAGATTCAGAACCAGCCGGGTGCGCGTGCCTGCCTGAACGACGTTGACGCTGGACAATGGCCCCTGGTTGGCTTCGATCGTGTTCTTGCCAATGGCATTGCCTGTATCAGGAAGATCGAGGGCGATTCGGGGAGGATTGCCCACGGTGAACCCCGCAGGCGTGGCCTGAAGCGGATTTTTCAGATTCACGCGGACCACAACCTTGCCCCCCGGCATGGTCACGGTATCCACGCTTTGAACGGCATTGCCAGTAGGCGGGGCGTCTTCTGCACGCGCGTTCAACGAAAACAGCAAACCCGCCACGAGGGCAATCCCGTAAACGGGGCGAATGAATTGCTGGGCGATTTTAGGCAATGCGTTCATGTCGGCCTCTTTGAATACTGTGCTGCGGGTCATTCTTGCAAAATCAGGGTGCTGGTCCGTTCCGACCAGTCTCCCGCGCTATCCTGGACGATCTCGCGCAGCGTCACTTCGCTGTCGCCGATCTGGGTAATCAGGCCGAAATTCTGGCCCATGTAATTACCTTTTTTGACGTGGTAAATGGCGTTGTCCGGCGTACGGATCACAGCGTGAATCACGCCTTTCTTGCCCAACACCCCAACCATTTTCAGCGTCTCGAGCGAAAAAGCCTCCAACGGTTCTTTCGGGCGGGTGAGGTCGGGTTGCAATCCGCCGCCGCCGCCCACCGAGAGTTTTCTCGGCTTGAAGGGGTCCGGCAGATCAAATGCAGCGTAGGTGAAAGGTTCGTACACCTTGACCTCGGGCAGGGGCTCGATCTTGCCTTGCATGTCCTTGCCGGTTTCGGCGACGAAACTCTGCAAATCCTCGATATTGCCGCCGCCGCACCCCGTCAGAAGGCCGGTCATGATCCACAACAGCGCAAGGTGTTTCATTTCTTCTGCTCCTTGCCGGCTTGCTTGTTGGCGATCAGTTCTTCTTCATCCAGGTAGCGATAGGTTTTGACGACCGCATCCATGTTGAGCACGCCGTCCTTGGCCGGCGCAAGCGAGATTTCATGCAAGGTGACGATTCGTGACAGTTTGGATACATCGCTCACGAACGAGGCTATGTCGTGATATCCGCCGGTCACTTTCACGAGAATGGGGGTTTCCGCATAAAACTCCGAAGGCGTTTCGGCTTCCGGCTTGAAAAGATCGAACTGCAATCCCCGGCCGAGCCCCGCCTGGTTTACGTCTGTGATGAGCGCATCCATCCCTTGTTTGTTCGGTAGCTGCTTCAACAAAGCGCCAAAGGCCTGTTCGATGTCGGCCAGCTGTTGCTTGTAGGCATCAAGATTGATCGCCTGGGTTTTCTTGCTTGTAAAGACCTGCCGCAGCTCGGTTTCTTTCTGCCTGGAGGCTTCGAGAGTCTCCATGCCGCTGCGCCAGTCAAACCACCAGCCCGCGGCAACGATCAGCACGAAAAGCAACCCCAGAGCGACCAGTTTGGTAGGCATCGGCCAGTCGGCGGCCGTTTTGAGATCCAGTTTGTTGAGTTCGTCGAGTGTCATGGCCGACCTCCCTTGCTGCCAGCCTCTTCGGGCTGTTGCCGTGTCTGCTTGACCGTCAGGACAAATTCGTTGGCTCGCAGATTGTTCACTGTCGCAGCCTTGATTTCACCCAGAGAGGCAGATTCAAACCATGGCGAGTCGTCAAGATTGCGCATCAGGGACGAGACACGGGCGCTCGACTGGGTATAGCCGCTGATCGTGATCGTGTCGCCCGTCTGTTTGAATGATTTCAGATACAGCCCGTCGGGCAGCAGGCGAATCATCTGGTCGAACAGGTGTACAACCTCGGTCCGGTTCGACTGCAGCTTTTCGACTACCTGCTTGCGTGCAAGCAAGGCCCGGGTCTGCTCTTTGATTTTCTTGATTTCGCCAATTTGGGAATCGAGCTTGGCGATTTCCTGTTCGAGAAAAGCATTGCGCGCATCCTGATTGGCCTGGCGTGCCGCAATCAGTGCATGCCCGAGCACGACGGCAAGCACAGCCGCGGCAAGGGCCACACCGAGCAGTATTCCGAACTGACGCCGCCGGGATGCGCGAGCCAGCTCGCGGTGGGGAAGTAGGTTGATGCGGATCATTGGGGGTCAAACCTCCGCATGGCAAGCCCGCAGGCAACAAAGAGCGAGGGCGCATCGGCCGTGAGCGTCTGCGGGCGAACCTTCGACCCGACCGCCATATTGGCGAAGGGGTTGACCACAAGGGTCGGCGTGCCGGTGCGCTGGGCAACGACCTCATCGATACCGGGGATCATGGCGCCCCCACCGGCCAGCAGGATCTGGTCGACTTTTCGATACTGTGTCGAAGTCGTGAAAAGCTGGAGCGCGCGGCCGATTTCCATGGCCAGGGTTTCGCTGTAGGGCTGCAACACTTCCATGTCGTAGCTTTCGGGCAGCGTGCCTTTGCGTTTGGCGTTTTCGGCCTCTTCTCTGCTCATGCCGTAACGGCGGGAAATTTCGTTGGTGAGCTGGTTTCCACCAAAGCCGTGTTCGCGCAGGTACACCGAATCGTTGTCGTGCAGGATGTTGATGTGCATGTTCTGCGCGCCCACATCGATAATTGCCACGGTCTGGCCCGCGCCGCTGCCCGGCAGCAGATGGGCAATCTGCTCGTAGGCCGTTTGGGTGGCATAGGATTCGACGTCCATGATCAGCGCCTTCAAGCCGGCCGCCTCGACTGCCGCGACGCGGTCTTCGACCTTTTCCTTGCGGGCGGCGGCGAGCAGAATCTGGACATCATCCGGGCTGCCTGGCGACGGCCCCAGAACCTGGAAGTCCAGGTTGACCTCATCGAGAGAAAAGGGAATGACCTGGTTGGCCTCGGTTTCCACCTGGTTTTCCAGGTCGACCCCCTTCAGACTTGCGGGCGCAAGGATTTTTTTGGTGATGACGGCCGAAGAAGGCAGCGCCAGAGCCACATTCTTGATCCGGCTCCCGAGATTTTTCCAGGCTATCCGCAGAGCCTCGGCCACTTGATCCAGGTTGGCGATATTGCCATCGCTCACCGCATCCTTGGGGAGCGGCTCGATGACATAACGCTCAACTCGAAACATGCCCTTGCCGGCATCGGAGAGTTCCACCAGCTTGACCGCAGTCGTGCTGATATCCAACCCGATGATCGGCACCCCCTTGGTGGACAGCCAGTCCAGATTGATATTCAGGTGCAAGAGTTTTCCTTTACTCTTCTGTGCGTTGCCGCTTTTTCTTGTTATGGTTTTTAGATGCTAGCAACAACACACGGTTTTTAACAGTTTTTTTCCTGCAGGACTCCGTGGCGTACACAACTGTGTCCAATTTCCAACACCACTAACGCCTATAATCGTCGGAAACTTTAGGCGTCATTTCGAAGGAATCGGATGTTTTCCAAATGGTGGCATTACGCGCTGGCACTGGTCGTCAGCCTGGGGGTGGTGGGCACGGCGCTTGCCGGGCTGGCGGCTGCACTGATTTATCCCAATCTGCCGCCACTCGAGGCACTGACGGATTACAAGCCCAAGCTTCCGCTTCGCGTTTACACCGCAGACGGCGCACTGATTGGCGAGTTTGGCGAGGAACGCCGCGCATTCATCGCCATCGACAAGGTGCCGGCCTACATGAAACAGGCCATCATTGCGGCGGAGGATGAACGCTTTTACGCGCACGGCGGCGTGGATACGCTGGGTATCCTGCGTGCCGCCAGCGCCAACCTGTTGTCGGGCGGGGTGAAGGAAGGCGCATCAACCATCACGATGCAGGTGGCGCGCAATTTCTTTCTCTCCAACGAGAAAACACTGACGCGCAAACTTTCTGAAGCCATGCTGGCGATGAAGATCGAGCACAATCTTTCCAAGGACAAGATTCTCGAGCTTTACATCAACCAGATTTATCTGGGACAGCGCGCCTATGGATTCGAGGCCGCAGCACGCACTTACTTCGGAAAACCGATGCAGGCCCTGAGCCTGGCCGAGTTCGCCATGCTCGCAGGCTTGCCCAAGGCCCCTTCACGCTACAACCCGGTGGTGAATTTTCCGCGGGCCAAGGCACGTCAGGAATATGTCCTCAAGCGCATGCTGACGCTCAAGTTCATCGACCAGCCGACCTGGCAGGCCGCCATGGCGCAAAAACTGGTCATCCGGCAAGCCAAGCAGCAAACCGACGTGGCTGCAGACTTTGCCGCCGAGATGGTGCGCCAGACACTTTTCGAAAAATACGGCGAGTCGATTTACAGCTCGGGTTACAAGGCCGTCACGACTCTGTTGCGCACGCAACAGGCCGCCGCCAACCAGGCCGTGTGGATGGGCGTGGCGGACTACGATCTGCGACATGGCTATCGCGGGCCGGAAAAGCAGATAGTCCTGCCCGGCGACAAGACTGCCCGCGAGGCCGCCATTGCGGACGCCCTGTCCGAGCTCAACACGGTCAGCGACATGCAGCCGGCGGTGGTGATTTCTGTCAGTCCCAAGCTGATCCGGGCCCAGCTGCAGGATAACAGCGTGGTCGACATAACCGGCAATTCGCTCAAATGGGTGGCCAACTGGGCGGCCGGGAAAAAAGGCCGGCAGCTGCTGCCAGGCGCCGTTGTCAGAGTGCAGGCCACCAGTGCACAGGCTTGGCGTCTGACCCAGCTGCCGGAAGTGGAAGCCGCGCTGGTCGCGATCGACCCCAAAAATGGCGCGATCACCGCGCTGGTCGGCGGCTTCGATTTCAACCGCAACAAATTCAACCATGTCACCCAGGCATGGCGGCAGCCCGGCTCAAGTTTCAAGCCTTTCGTGTACTCCGCCGCACTGGAAAAGGGCTTTACCCCGGCAACGATGATCGACAATGCGCCGATCACCCTGGCTGCCGAGGAGGCTGGCGGCACGGTCTGGGAGCCGAAAAACTACGATGGCAGCACGGGAGGGCCGGTGCGTTTGCGCAGCGCCCTGACCAAATCACTGAATCTGGTATCGGTGCGCATCCTGCAAGGCATTGGGCCGTATTACGCACGCGACTACATCCGGCGCTTTGGCTTCGATCCGGCGCGCCACCCGCCCTATCTCACCATGGCGCTCGGCGCGGGCAGTGTCACCCCGCTGCAGCTTGCGGCGGCCTACGGCGTGTTCGCCAACGGCGGTTTCAGCGTCAAGCCCTATCTCATCGAGAAAGTCACCGACAAGGAAGGCCGCGTGCTGATGCAGGCTGCGCCGCAAGTGGTGGGGAGCAATGCGCCCCGCGTGATCGATCCGCGCAACGCCTGGCTCATGACCAACCTGCTGCAGGACGTGACCCGGTATGGCACGGCTGCACGAGCCGGACAACTGGGCCGTAACGACATCGCAGGCAAAACCGGCACAACCAATGACGCCCGCGACACCTGGTTCGCCGGCTATACGCCCGATCTGGTCGCAGTGGCATGGATGGGTTACGACCAGCCGCGCCCGCTGGGGCGCAGCGAGACAGGCGCACAATCCGCGTTGCCGATCTGGATGAGCTTCATGGGACGCAGCCTGCAAGGGGTTCCGCAAAAAAGCTGGCCCATGCCAAGCGGCATCCTCACCTTGCAAATCGACCCCGCTACCGGCACACGCCTCGCCGAATCGGCCATCGGCGACGTGCCGGATGGCATGCCGGGCGGGGAAGCCAAAGGCATGACCGAGTATTTCTACCAGGAATTTCCGCCTCCCGAAGCGCCGGCCGCGGACTGGGGCGCTGAACCTGCACCCGCTCCCGCCGACAGCTTGCCGGGCACACCGATATGAAACACCTGGACATGCGACGCCGCATTGCCCATGCAGCCGCCCGCCTGCTGGCAGAGGACGGCAGCCTGGATTACGGCAGCGCCAAGCGCAAGGCCGCACGACAGCTTGGGGCGCCCGACAGCGGCAACCTGCCAGACAATCAACAGATCGAGGAAGCCCTGCGCAGTTATCAGGCGCTTTATCGGGCGGACGAAACCCGTGCGCGGCTGGCGACACTTCGTCAGACCGCGATCGAATACATGGAGCAGCTCGCCGCGTTCGATCCCCACCTCACGGGCTCGGTTCTGAACGGCACGGCGAGCCCGCACGCCGACATCAACCTGCAACTCTTCACAGACGACCAGAAGGATGTCGAGTTCATGCTGATGCGCCTTGGCACGCCCTACCGGGCGGGCGAATACCGCCCCGCCGAGACCGGAGGCCGCAGTTATCCGCGATTTCTCATCGACGACGCCCGCGCCCCCGTCGATCTGGTGGTTTTCCCGGCTGCGGAGCTGCGCGGCATGAAACGCCTGCAAGCCGACGGCACCCCGAAGCGCGCACGATTGCCCCAGGTACGCGAATTGACCTGACCCGCCAGAACCGGGTTTGGCACGGAAGATGCTGAACCTCCTGCACCCTGTTTCGACCCGAAAACCGTGATTCGTTTTTTCCGACACTACGTTCCACTCAACCTGCTGTTGCTGGTTGCGCTCGAAGCCTTGATCCTGGGCGGCGCAATGTATCTGGGGGTGAGTGCGCGGTTTATCGACAGCACCACGCTCCCCGACGCCGTTCAACCACTGCTGCCCAAGACGCTGACCTTCACGCTGGTGATGCTGGGCCTGATGACGGCCAGCGGCCTGTACGACATCGAATCCCAGGGCGGCGTCCGCGCCTTGCTGCACCGTCTCGGCCTCAGCTTTGGCCTGGGTCTGGTGGCCATGAGCCTTCTGTTCTATTTTTTCCCGGCCCTGCTGGTCGGACGAGGGGCCTTCCTGCTGTCGTTTGGGCTGGCCCTGCTCGGCATTCTGCTCTCGCGGGCGCTCTTCATCCGCTGGGCGCGTGCCGGCGCACTCAAAACGCGGGCGCTCGTCATCGGCACCGGCAGTCGGGCCGCCCATGTCGAGGCCCTGCTCGCCAAGCGCGGCCATACCAGCAACACCCAGATCGTGGGTTACCTGCCCATGGGCGGGAGTCACCATTTCGTCGACCATGCTCGAATTCTCGACACCCAGGAATCCCTGACGGAGCTTGCCAGCCGCCTGCAGATCAGTGAAATCATCCTGGCGGTACGCGATCGGCGGGGCGGCGGCATCCCGGTTCAGGCCCTGCTCGAATGCAAGCTGCGCGGCATCAACATAATCGAGCTGTCGAGTTTTTTCGAGCGCGAAAACGGCCACCTGCAGCTCGATTCCATGAATGCCAGCTGGATGATCCTGGCAGAAGGCTTCACGCAGGGCATGTTGCGCGACACGGTCAAACGCCTGTTCGACCTGCTGGTGAGCGCAACCATGCTGTTCTTCACGCTGCCGGTGATGGCGCTGACGGCCCTGCTGATCAAACTGGAGAGCCCCGGCCCGATCCTGTATCGACAGGAGCGCGTAGGCCAGGGCGGCCGCAGTTTCACCATTTTCAAGTTCCGCAGCATGTGCGTGGACGCCGAAAAGGACGGCAGACCCCGCTGGGCCGGCCAGAACGACAGCCGCGTCACGCTGGTGGGCCGGTTCATCCGCCGCACCCGCATCGATGAACTGCCGCAGATTTTCAACGTTTTCTTTGGCGAGATGAGCTTTGTGGGGCCGCGTCCCGAGCGCCCCTATTTCGTGCAGGATCTCACGCAGAAAATTCCGTATTACGGCATTCGTCATACCGTCAAACCCGGCATCACCGGCTGGGCGCAGGTGCGTTACCCTTACGGCGCCACCGACGAGGACGCCATGCACAAACTGCAGTACGACCTTTACTACGTGAAAAACCACAGTCTTTTCCTCGATCTGATGATCCTGTTTCAGACTGCCCAGGTAGTGCTGTGGGGCAAGGGCGTGCGCTAGACGCCGCCCGCCGCCCTCATGGCCGATACGCTCTTTCTGCTGGCAGCCGCAGGATATGCCCTGGCGGCGCTGGCCTATCTGGTGCTTGCCGGACTGATCGTTGCCAGCTGGCGCAAACGCCCGCATGGCCGCATCCTCGCAACGGCAGCCGCGCTCACCGCACTCTGGGGAGGCGCGCTGGTCGTGGGCGAAACGCTGCACCTCTCAAGCGGCAGCCTGATCGCGCTCGAAGCCGCCCGGAATGGGGCGTGGCTGGCCTTGCTCTTCCACATCCTCCAGCTTCGCCTGCCGCCGGGCGCGCTACTGCCCATGCCTCTGCGGCTGCTGCGCGCTTTCGGACTGCTGCTGGTGGCCAGCCTGATGCTGGGGGGGTGGCTGGTTCCCAACCTGCCCGCCATGGAATGGCTGCATTTGCAGGCCCTGGTGGTGCTGACGGTGATAGGGCTGGTCCTCGTGGAGCAGGTATACCGGGGAAGCCGTCGCGAGGACCGCTGGGCCATCAAGTTTCTCTGCCTCGGTCTGGGCGGGTTCTTTCTCTACGATTTTTACCTGTACGCGCATGCCGCACTGTTCCAGGCGCTGGATGCCCACGTATGGGCTGCGCGCGGCTATGCCGTGGCGCTGGTCGCGCCCTTGATCGCCGTGTCGGCGGCGCGCAACCCGAACTGGGCGGCGCCCGTGAATCTGTCCCGCAGCATGGCATTCCACACGGCCAGCCTGCTTGGCGCGGGGGCCTACCTGCTGCTGATGGCAGGGGCAGGCTATTACCTCAAACTATTTGGCGGCGAGTGGGGCAACGTGGTGCGGAACGTGTTCATTTTCGCAGCCGGCCTGATGCTCATCCTGCTGATGGTATCGGGCACGTTGCGTGCCCGCTTGCGGGTGTTCATGTCCAAGCATTTTTTCAGCTACCGCTACGATTACCGTGAGGAATGGCTGAATTTCACCCGCACCCTGACTGAAGGCCAACCCGGCGAGCAACTCTGCGAGCGTGCCGTGGAAGCGCTGGCGAGGCTGCTCGAAAGCCCCGGCGGCGCGCTCTGGATGCGCGAAGGCAATGCCGCGTACCAGCGCGCGAGCCACTGGAACTGGGCCGACCTGCAGGGCACCGTGCCCGCGGATTCGGCTTTCCTCAAATGGCTGGCTGAAAAACAGTGGGTCATCGATCTGGACGAAATGCAGACCCGGCGTGATCTGTATGGGGATCTTGATCTCCCCGCCTGGATCCGGCAGGCCGGAGACGCCTGGCTGATCGTGCCGCTGATGCTGCACGACGAGCTGCTGGGGTTTGTTGTGCTGAAACACTCGATCGCCAAGGTGACGTTCAACTGGGAAGTGAGTGACCTGCTCAAGGTTGCCGCCCGCCAGGCAGCGGCGCATCTGTCACAGATGCGCGCGTCCAACCAGTTGATCGTGGCGCGGCAGTTCGAATCCTTCAACCGCACCACCACCTTTGTCATTCACGACCTGAAGAATCTCATCGCCCAGCTCTCCCTGCTGCTCGCCAACGCGGAAAAACATCAGCACAACCCTGAATTTCAGGCCGACATGCTGGAAACCGTCGAAAACGCCGTGACCCGGATGAACAAGGTGCTGACACAACTGCGACACACCGGCAGCGAATCGCTGGAATCAATTCCCCTTTCCGACATCCTGACCGAAGCCGTGGCCAGCAAGCGCGCATTCAAGCTGCGTCCCACGCTCGACCTGCCTCCGCCCACGCTGCGCGTGCGGGCAGAAAAGGAACGCCTGACACGCGCCCTGGGCCACCTCGTGCAGAATGCGCTCGAAGCCACGCCTGCCGACGGCTCGGTGACCGTGCGCGGCTACGCCGCGGGAGACACCGCAGTCATAGACATCACAGACACGGGATGCGGCATGGACGAGAATTTCATCCGCACCCGCCTGTTCGCGCCCTTTGATTCCACCAAGGGTGCCGGCATGGGCATTGGCGCCTACGAGTGCCGCGAAACCCTGCGCGCACTCGGCGGCACCGTCGAAGTACACAGCCAACCCGGACAGGGAACGCAGTTCCGTCTCAGCCTGCCGCTGGACGATAATGCGCAACGAGGACACATCGCATGAGCGACGCCAAACAGAAAATCCTGCTGGTAGAAGACGATCCCGGCCTGCAAAAGCAGCTCAAGTGGAGCCTGGCGAATTACGAACTCGTGGTTGCATCCGACCGCGACAGCGCCATTGCCCAGTTGCGCCGTCATGAACCGCCCGTGGTGCTGCTCGACCTTGGCTTGCCGCCCGACGCTGATGGCGCGACCGAAGGGCTGGCCGCACTCCAGCAGATTCTCTCGCTTGCCCCCGCAACCAAGGTCATCGTCGTCACCGGCAATCTGGATCGTGCCAATGCCGTACAGGCCATCCGTCTGGGCGCCTACGACTTCTTCCAGAAACCCTTCGATCCCGATGTGCTGGCCCTGATGATCGCTCGCGCCCTGCATGTCCACGCACTGGAAATCGAGAACCGGAACCTGATCGCAAAACAGGGGGGCTCGCCACTCGCCGGACTCCTCACCGCCAGCGACACCATGCTCAAGGTATGCCGCACCGTGGAAAAAGTCGCGCCCGCCAACGCCACCGTGCTGTTGCTGGGTGAATCCGGCACCGGCAAAGAAGTGCTCGCGCGGGGCGTGCACGAACTCTCGCCGCGCGCCAGCAAGCGTTTCGTCGCCATCAACTGCGCGGCCATTCCCGACACCTTGCTGGAATCCGAACTGTTCGGCTACGAAAAAGGCGCCTTCACCGGCGCCGCCAAACAGACCATCGGCCGCATCGAATACGCCAACGACGGCACGCTGTTTCTGGATGAAATCGGCGATCTGCCCATGCCCTTGCAGGCCAAACTGCTGCGCTTCCTGCAGGAAAGGGTGATCGAACGCCTGGGTGGGCGTGGCGAGATTCCGGTCGATGTGCGTGTCGTCTGCGCCACCCACCGCGACCTGGCCGGCATGATCCGCGAAGGCAGTTTCCGCGAAGACCTGTATTACCGCCTGTCCGAAATCACCGTGAAAATCCCTCCGCTGCGTGAACGACCGGGTGACGCCGTGCTGCTGGCGCAGGCTTTCCTCGAACGTTACGCGCGCGAACTGGGACGCAGCATCAAAGGATTCACCGCCGATGCGCTTGCCGCACTCGAATCCCACGCCTGGCCGGGCAACGTGCGCGAAATGGAAAACCTCATCAAGCGCGCCGCCATCATGGCCGACGGCACGCAAATCACCGCTGCCGACCTGGGCCTGGACGCAAGCGAGGCAGAACCGCAGCCTTTCAACCTGCGCCGGGCCCGCGAAAACGCCGAACGTCTCGCCATCAGCCGTGCGCTTGCCCACACCGACGGCAGCATCGCGCAGGCCGCCGAACTGCTCGGCATCACGCGTCCTACGCTGTACGACCTGATGACGAAGATTGGGCTGAAGTAACGCGGTGCCGCCAGCCCAACAGGGCCGGCATGAGAAGCAGCTCGAATATCTGCCCTGCAAACAGACCCACCGCGCACAGCATGCCGAAATGCGCGGTAGGCCTGAAATCCGACAGTCCCAACAGACTGAATTGCGCAATCAGCACGATGGAAATGGCGACCACGGCCCGCCCCGAACTCTCCACGCTGCGGATGATCGCGAACACCGGCCCCACCCCGCGCTTCAGGCGATCGAGATAGCCGTGATAGAGATGGATGGTGTCGTCGACCGTTATCCCCAGAATCACGCCGGCAATCAGCACGGTTGCCATGTCCAGCCAGATGTCGGCGGTGCCCATGATGACGAACACGAAAAACAGCGGCGCCAGATTGGGCACCAGGCAAATCAATGCCCCACGCAGCGACCTGAAAAGGATGGTCAGCAGCAACAGGATCTGCAGGAAAGCCGAAGCAAAGCTCTTGATCTGCCCATCGACGATGCGGTCCTCCTGATCGGAAAACAGACGCCCGAAACCGGCCACGTCGACCTTGACCCCCGTGATGCCTTGCCGGGCAGCCTGTTCGCGGACACGTTCGATCACACTGCCGATTTCGTTGGCCCCATGCACGTTCAGGCTCATCACGATCCGTGCGCGTGCGAAATCGCGGTTGACGATCTCGTAGAGATCGCGGCCGTCGTATATCAGCAGCAACTGCTCGATAAGTTTGCGATCCGAAGGCAGGGCGGCGTCTCCAAGTTTCTCGCCCTGAAACGCCTCGTTCATTTCTTCCAGCATGTCGACGATCGAAATCGCGCGATCGATTTCCGGTTGCCGTTCGATCCAGCGCTGAAAATCGCGTATCTGCGCGAGCCGCACCGGGTCCTTGAGGCTGTCCCGCCCACTGCCCGTCAGCACCACCTCTAGGCTCGTCACCCCGGAAAGCTTGGCCTCGATTTCAGCGGTGCTTCGGCTGATAGTGTGATCCGGCGCGAAGAACTCGATCAGGTTGGTCTCGACCTTGACCTGCAAAACCAGCGGGATGCAGACCACCACGAGCATCGCAGCGCCACCCAGCACCCATTTCGCATGCCGCAGGCTGAATATCGCCAGAAAAGCGGCAATGTGCCGCGCATACGCCAGCCCCGAACGGCGGCGGGGCCAGCGTGGGGCGTCCCACTTCAGCAGTATGGGTGGAACCAGCAGGAAAACCACCACGAAAACCATCAGGGTGCCAATCGCGCCCGACAAGCCAAATGTCTGAACCGGCGGAATATCCACCCAGAGCAGGCTCAGCAATCCCGCGCCGGTCGTCAGCACGTTGAACAGACCGGGCTTGAAGGTTTCGGACAGCGCCCGGCGGATGCGCAAAGGACGTGGCAGCAGTGCCACCCTGGCGCGCTGGATGGCAGCGTACAAATGCAGAAGCGTGGCGGTCGTGTAGGCCGCCATGAGGGTGGGAATCATGGCGGCGATGGGCGTGTAGGGTTGGCCAGACATCACCAGGCCGGCCACACTGGCGGACACAACCGCCCCCATGGCCAATCCGCCGATGATCACCGGTCGAATTCGTCCCACCACCCAGGCGAGCAAGGCCAGCCCGATCACCACGGTCAAGGGGATGAAAATCGCGCTGTCACGCCACAGCGAGCGCAATTCCTCGACCGTCTGCGCCACCGTGCCTGCAATCGCGCGCTGCTGTTCCTTCAACCCCTCTTTGACGATCGCCTCTTCGAGCGCAATCTGGATCGCGCGGCGGGCAAGGCTCTCCTTCAATATTTTGGGACGCACCACCAGCGCAATCGCGCGGCCATCGCGCGACGCCAGCAGCCCCGGCGCAAACCTGTCGCTCAACACCCGCTCGCGCCACGCCTCCGGGGTTCTGGATTCGAGCGCCGCGGGATCGATCAGCGGTGAAACCGAGAAACCATCGTCGGTCGCGTCGATATGTTCGGCCGTGGTCAGCGTCAGCACACGATCAACCCCGGGATGCGCCTGCATGGTCTCGGCCAGACGATGCAGGGATGCGAGAAAGGCTGGCGTATAGATCGCTTTGCCTTCAAACAGCACGATCAGGGTTTCATCGCCCGGAAATTCCTCGAACAGCGCTTTGCGCAGCTCGATGACCGGCGCGTCCTCGGGAGAATAGATGTCTGCCGCGTTGTTGAAGTGAATCTTGAGCAGGAAAGGCAGCGAAACCAGCTGGATGCCGAGCAACAAAATCAGGGCCAGCCATGGTGGCAACATGCGCCGCCCTTCGATCCAGGGTTTCAGCATGGCGGATACGGCATCAGAAACGTGTGCGCAGACCCAGCGTGATCAGCGAGTGGTCCTGGTGGAACCCGCCCAGCGCGCGTGCCTCGCCGTCGAAATAATGCGCGGCGACATAAAGCTCGTGTGGCTCCCACCCCACGTAGGCCAGCCGCGGGCTCAAATAGACGTCGTCAACATTGAAACCAGCGGCAAACCTCAGCCCCGCCTTCCAGCGACCGTTGCCGAAACGAGTCTCGACTTCACCGTTTGCACCGTAGTATTCATTGAGTTCGAGCGTGCCGCGGTCCGTTTGCAGCGCGTGCGCGACGAGCTGCAGGTTGACCCGGGTTTCGCCCCCGCCCGGAAAAAACTCCACCGCCCCCACCCAGTCCAGCGAGCGCGTCATGGCCATCGTCGCATCCGGGCGGGTATAGGGCACATCGCGGGTATAACCGAACTCCATGCGCCACGTCTGCCCGCCGCGCACCATTTCCATATCGGCGCCGACGAAGGTGTTATACGGGTAGATGGCCGTGAGGGCGGGCACCAGCAGGTTTGCCTGGTAATACGGTAATGATTGCCGGGTACGCGCCAATGTCACACCGAAATCGAAGGGCGCGCCAGTCCGGGTCAGCCGCAGCGCGCCGCCCCCGCTGCCGTGCACGTCTTCGTCGATTCTTGCCGAGCGCACCAGCGCTTCGAGTCCGGCACTGGGCGCCACGCCGACGATGCGGCCTTGCGAACGGTTGACCGGACTCCAGATGCTGTCCACATCCGGCAACTGCGCCCCCCTGAAAACCGGAAGCCACACCGCATCCAGCTTGTATTCCCCAAAAGTCTGCTCCCAGCGAGCCGCCAGCTGCGCACGCCGGCGCTCGGGCAGATCGTCAAGCACAAACCGCGTCAGATCCACGCGGCTGACACGGTCGGCAAGCGGGATCTCGTCCACCCGGCCCCAGATGATGGTCTGCGCGCCCAGCGTAAAACGGGTATCCCCGCTTCGGTAGCGAACATAGGTATCGGTGTAGTCTGCAAGCATCTCACGATGGTTGTGCGTTCCCCCGTCCTGCAGCATGCCGTCGAGACGGGCTCCGGCCCTGAATTCCCATTCACGCACAGGCTGCCACAACACATAGGCGCTGGCACGCAACGTGGAGTAGGTATCGGCTTGCGGCGCATCGGTCAGCCTGCCGGCTTCCAGCAACAGATCGTCCACCCCGGCCTTGAGCACAGGCCGGAACCCTCGCGCCGCCGGCGCCCGCCTGGGCGTGGCCGGCGTCGGCGTGGCCTTCGTGCCGGCTTGCGGCGCGGATTCCCCCGCCCCCCCCGCCTGCGACGCCACCTCCCC